>ONJV01000055.1 GCA_900318215.1 uncultured Veillonellaceae bacterium | reverse complement strand
TTTACGCCGGAATATCGACATTCGCGCCGCGGTATTTGTTGTCGGCGTCGGATTCTTTCATGTCCTGCTGATAGGGGTTTGTTTCATTATAATAGCGAATCTGCGTCGTCGTTTCGCCGCCCGAGATGTACGTGCGGCCGCACTCGGGGCAGACGGCCGTCTTGAGGCGCACGCTGGCGCGGACGACTTCGCCATTGTTGTCTTTTGCTTTCTGGTAAGCATTCGAGACGTGCTCCTGCTCGTGGCTCATGACGACGGAAGCCGCGTTGCCCGGATCGATATGGCCAGCCGCCTTGAACGAAACCATCTCATCGGAGCCGTCCTGATACTTGCGGCGCTTGCAGGTCTCACATTCCTCCGGCGTCGACTTATGCCCGCTCGCCTTGGCCCGCCGTTCCTCCGGCGTGAGGTCTTTGTCGTCTTTCAGGCGGACATCGTTCGTCGCGCTGTTCTTGCTGGTGTCGTCCTCGGGCTGCAAGGGATTCGTCGCGTTGTTCGACAGAGGATTGTCATCCGTCCCCTGTGCGTTCTTCGTTCCATTCGCGCTCGTGCTGTTCCAGTCATAGGGCGACACGTTCGTCCCATACGAGCCCGCCGATGAGATTCCAAAATCCATTTTGGACACCTTCCTTCCATAGAGAGACTTCTTTTCTTCTATTGTAGGGAAAATTCGGCTGTTTTTCAAGCAAAAGATAAAAAATAAGGCATCTCGCAGCTTGTTTTTGCGAGGTGCCTTCGTCGGGAATTTACGATTCGTCTGAGAGTGCTCCCTACTACTCCCCCTGCCGCTGACGCGGCCCCCCCTCTTGGAGGGGGGCTGAATCATCAAGAGAGGCTTTCAACAGGAGTTGTGTCTTCGAGCTGGCCTTTGAGGTCGTGGTCGGTCATGGCGCAGACGGAGGAATCCGACCAGACGTTCTCGGCCGTCTCAATCATGTCGATGATTGTGTAAATCGGCAGGATGACGCCCATGAGGCCGAGCGGTGCGCCGATGGAGCTCATGAGGGAGAGCGTCAGGAAGTAGCAGCCCATCGGGACGCCAGCATTGCCGACAGCCGCGAGGACGGCGATGAAGAGCCAGGTGATCATCGTGCCGATGGAAAGGTCGAAGCCTGCGTTCTGCATGACGAAGAGCGAGGTCACGAGGATGAACGCCGCGCAGCCATTCATGTTGATGGTCGTGCAGATGGGCAGCACGAAGCGCGAAACAGTCGGGTTGACCTTGAGGCGGCTTTCCGCCGAAGCGAGCGTCACAGGCAGCGTGCCGGCCGAGCTCTTCGTGAAGAGCGCGACAGCGAGTGCCGGCGCCATCTTCTTGAAGACATGGATGGGGTTAAGGCCGCGCGCCACGAGGAACAGCGGCAGGACGATGAAGAACTGGATGGCGTTTCCGCCAAGCACGACGGCCGTGTACTTGCCGAGTGCGCCGACGATGACGCCAGCCTCGATCTGCGCAGAGAGCTGCGCCGAGAACGCGAGGATGCCGAGCGGCAGAGCCCAGAGCAGTGCGCGAATCAGCGTGAAGAGCAGTTCCTGCCCGCCGAGCAGCACCTTGAGGAGTGCCGCGCGGTTCTCCGTCTTCGGCATGAAGGCGAGCGCGAGGCCGACGGCCGCCGCAATCAGCATGACGGAGAGCACGTTGCCCGCGAGGAACGGCTGCAGGAGGTTGTTCGGAATGACGGAGAGGAAGTGGTCGTAATACGAGAGCGAGCCGAGCTTCTGCATCGGGACGTCGGCCGCGCCAGCGCCGATGATGTCGGCAGGCAGGTTGCCCGGCGCAATCCAGAGGTAGAGCACGAGGCCGACGGCGGCCGCCGAAATCGTCGTGAGCAGCGTGTACGTCACGGCATGGGCGAAGATGCGGCCCGTGTCCTTTTCGGCGCCAAGGCGTGCGAGCGTCGTGATGACGGCGAGTGCGATGGTCGGCACGGCGATGAACTGGAACAGCCGCGTGAAGACGGTCGCGATGAAGTTGAAGAGGTCGTTGAGCGCCTGGATACCGAGCCATCCGAGGATGGCGCCGACAATCAGCGCGCCGAACCAGAGCACGAGCTGGCGCTTCTGGTGCGACTGGTGGCTCCTGAGCGCTTCCTGTGCGGCGGCTTCCACATTGTCATGATTTTCCTCTGACATAAAGATTCCTTCTTTCCGCATTCGAGTTTGCATATATGATTGCTATGTGTTGTATTATAGCGAGCGTTTGTTACTTTGTCAAGCAGAAAAAATCTTCTGCATCCGCAACTTGTGCCAAGTGTCCTTTTTTCGTCAACGCCCTTGCGCAACATGGGTGATATATGGTTTAATGGGGTAACAAACGATTGTTCGCAGATGCGAGAAAGGCGCGATTCCCTATGAAAGATTTTTCCATCGAAGTCCACGGAGCGCATACGTATGACGCGACGGGCGCCATCAGCGAGCCCATCTACCTCTCGGCGACGTTCCGCCATCCCGGTTTCAAGAAGAGCACGGGCTATGACTACGGCCGCGTCGCGAATCCGACGCGCGACGAGCTCGAATCGGCTCTGACGCTCTTGGAGCGCGGCGGCCGCACCTGGGCGATGAGCTCGGGCATGGCGGCCATCAACATCGTCTTCATGCTGCTCTCGGCAGGCGACCATATCGTCTTCTCGAACGACCTCTATGGCGGCACGGTGCGCCTTGCGAACGAAGTCTATGCAAAGTACGGCATCGAGGCGACGTATGTCGATACCTCGGACCTCGCGGCCGTCAAAAATGCGCTGCGCCCGACGACGAAGCTCATCTACATCGAGACGCCGTCGAACCCGATGATGATCATCAGCGACATCCGTGCGCTTGCTGATCTCGCGCATGAAAGCGGCGCCCTGCTCGCCGTCGACAACACGTTCCTTTCGCCGCACTTCCAGAAGCCGTTACCGCTCGGCGCTGACATCGTTCTGCACAGCGGCACGAAATACCTCTGCGGCCACAACGACGTCATCGCCGGCTTCCTGACCGTCCGAGACGCGGAAAGCCGGCTTGCCGAATGCATCCAGCGCCTCGTCGTCTCGTCGGGGCCGAATCTTTCGACGATGGATGCCTGGCTCATGCTCCGCAGCCTCAAGACGCTCGGCGTGCGCGTCGAGCGGCAGGCGGCCACGGCGAAGAAGATTGCCGAGTGGCTCGGCACGCAGAAGCATGTCACGCAGGTCTTTTATCCGGGACTGGAAAATCATCCGGGCTATGAGCTCCAGTGCCGGCAGGCCACGGGCTTTGGCGGCATGGTGTCGTTCAAGGTCCGTAGCGCCGAACTCGCGCAGGCCGTGCTCGGACGGCTGAAGCTCATCGCATTCGCTGAAAGCCTCGGCGGCGTCGAAAGCCTCCTGACGTACCCGAAAGTCCAGACGCACGCCGAGATGCCCGAGGAGCTCATGAAAGCGACAGGGCTCGATGACAAATTGCTGCGGCTGTCGGTCGGACTCGAAGATGCAGAAGACCTGATTGAGGATCTGGAACAGGCGCTGAACCAGTGATTCTCTAGAAACGATTGCGGATATCGTTCGGCTGCAGCACCCTACTACTCCCCCCGCCGCTCACGCGGCCCGTCCCCCCTCAATGAGGGGGGCTGAAATTTGAGGGTTGCTTGCTTTTCTGCTGAAAGGAAGAATGGAATATGGATGCATACAATTTTGATGAAGTGATTGACCGCAAGGGGACGAACTGCCTCAAGTACGATTTTGCCTTGGAGCGCGGGTATCCCGAAGGCGTGCTGCCGTTCTGGGTCGCCGACATGGATTTCCGCACGGCGCCGCCCGTCATCGAGGAACTCGAGCGCCGCGTGCAGCATGGCATTTTCGGCTATACCGACCCCGGCGCGGACTACCGTGCGGCTGTCTGGAATTGGATGAAGACGCAGCATGACTGGACGCCTGCCGTAGGCAGCCTCACGATTACGCCGGGCGTCGTTTTCGCGCTCGGCATGGCCGTGCAGTCGTTCACGGCGCCCGGCGATGCCGTGCTGATCCAGCAGCCCGTCTACTACCCGTTCAGCAGCATCATCCTCGGCAACGACCGCCAGCTCGTGAACAGCCCGCTCGTGCTGAAGGACGGCCATTACGAAATCGACTTCGTCGACTTCGAGCAGAAGATTACGTCAAAAAATGTCAAGCTCTTCCTGCTCTGCAACCCGCACAACCCGGCCGGCCGCGTCTACACGCGCGACGAGCTCCAGAAAATGGCGACCATCTGCCTGCAGCACGGCGTCACGATTGTCGCCGACGAAATCCACAACGACTTCATCCGCAAGGGCTATGAGCACACCGTCCTCGCCTCGCTCGGCAACGACATCGCGCAGCATGTCGTCACCTGCACGGCGCCGTCGAAGACGTTCAACCTCGCAGGACTCCAGATTTCAAACATCTTCATCGAGAACGAATCGATGCGGCAGAAGTTCCGCGCGACGATTGACCACGCAGGCTACAGCCAGCCGAACGCACTCGGCATGTTCGCCGCGCAAGCTGCCTACGAGAAAGGTCTGCCGTGGCTCGAAGCTCTGCGGGACTATCTCGAGCAGAACTACCAGAAGACGAAAGCGTTCCTCGCACAGCATCTGCCGAAAGTAACGCTCATCGAGCCCGAAGGCACGTACCTGCTCTGGCTCGACTTCCGCGCTTACGGCCTTTCGGCCAAGGAGCTCGATCATCTCATCGTCCACGAAGCGAACCTCTGGCTCGACAGCGGCCACATCTTCGGCAAGGACGGCGAAGGCTTCGAACGCCTCAACATCGCCTGCCCGTGGGCGACGCTCGAACAGGGGCTGAAACAGCTCGCGAGGACATTCAAAAACAGATAAAAGAAGCGGCTTCCACAGATGCAATATCGCGGAAGCCGCTTCTTTTCTTATGGGAAAATTTCTGCTATCATAAAGAAAGCGGCTGACCGTAGGCAACCGGAAAGCCGCGAAAATTGAATACGGGAGGCGATTACGATGTACTTCAAGATGAACGACTTCGAACTCTTCATCTCCGGCAAGTTCGTCCTGTCGATTGCGGTAGCAATCGCAACACTTGCCAAAGCACTTTCGTAATGCACACTCTGCATTCGACCAAGAGGCGCCCTGCTGGAACAGGGTGCCTTTTGGTATTTCATCTGCCTGTATTATACGTCGTTTCCCGCTCGTTCGTCAAGTGCCCGGCGCTCTTGTCAACGAGATAGAGCGGCCGGCCTTTGACTTCGCGGAAGATGTGGCCGATGTATTCGCCGAGGATGCCGAGCACCATGAGCTGCGTGCCGCCGAAGAACGCCATGACGATGACGATGGTCGACCAGCCCGGCACGGTGTCGCCCTCGTACGTCTCGAACAAGACATGGCCGAAGAGCGCAAAGCTCAGCAGCAGGCTCACGAGGCCGATGTAGAACGAGATGCGCAGCGGCAGGATGGAATTGCCGAGGATGCCGTCGAGCGCGAACTTCGCCATCTTCTTGAGCGAGAACTTCGACGTGCCTGCATAGCGCTCAGGCGCGACGAACGGCACCTGCACCTGGCGGAAGCCCATCGCGCCGACGATGCCGCGGATGAAGCGGTCGTGCTCGCGGTACTGCCGCAGAGCCAGCACGGCCTGACGGTCGAGCAAACGGAAATCAGAGCCGCCCGGCTGGACGGGCACTTCCGAGATGAGGTTGAGTGCCTTGTAATAATACTTCGATGTCAGCCGCTTGAACGCCGAGACGCCCTGCGTCGTCTGGCGGATGGTCTGGACGACGTCGTAGCCCTGCTCCCAAAGCCCGAGCAGTTTCGGCAAGAGCGCGGGCGGGTGCTGCATGTCGCCATCCATCGTGACGACGGCATCGCCCTCGGCATTGTCGATGCCGCAAGTCAGCGCGGCCTGGTGACCGTAATTGCGCGAAAGGTAGAGCGCGCGGACATGCGGATCGGCCGCCACGGTCTTCCGCAGCACCTCGCGGCTTTCCTCGCGCGAGCCGTCATCGACAAAAAGGATTTCATAGTCATACGGCAGCCCCGCCATCGCCTCGTCAACAGCCGCCGCGAAATGCGGGATGTTCTCTGCCTCATTGTAGACCGGCACGACAATCGTGACGGCCTTCCTTGCGTTCACGTCTGTATCCGGTTCTTCCGACGCTTCTATCGTTTCGCTCATTCTGCCGCCTCCTTTGTCTCTGTCCGCAGGAAAATCCGCCGGTTGCCCGCCGTCTGCACGAGCTGCCAGCTGCCCGAAAGATTCCGCGCGAGATCATCCTCCGTCAGCTCGCCGCCATGCTCGCTCCCAGCGCCCGTCACGAGGATGATGTCGCGATCTGTCGGCAGGTCTTCGATTGCCTCGAACGGCATGACTTCCTTTGCCGACCAGCTGATTTCGCCATCATGCGGGCGGAATTTTTCAACGACCTCCGCCGTCTCGAGCCGCGCGACGCGCAGGCCCGAATAGTAGACGAGCGACGTCTGATAATCCGTCCGATACGAGACGATGAGAGGCGCCTGTCCCGACACCGCCTCGCGCTCCTGCGAAAGCTCTACAAGCGGCGCTGCCGCGAGCACGCCAGAATGACTCCGCATCAGCGGCGGTGCGACAAAGCACGCCGCGACGACGAACAGCGCCGTCATGAAGCCTGCGAGGCTGCGGAAAAGCTGCGGATGCGCCACGAAGTACCGCGCAAAGAGAATCGCGAGCGGCACCATGTACGGGAACGTATACGTGATGTATTTCGTCGCAAAGCACTGGAACGTCACGAAGACGCAGACGGCCCAGACGACGAGAAATCGCACTTCCGAGCTCTGCGGCAGATGCACGTCGCGGTGGAACAGCTTGCGCGCCACGGCGGGCAGCACGGCCAGCGACCACGGGAAGCAGCCGCCGAGGAACACGAGCGGGTAGAAATACCAGACATTCTGCTGCGGATGCTCCGACACCGTCGCACGCAAGACGTTATGCACGCCGAGGAATGTATCGAGGAAGTCCGTGCCATGCAGATGCATCATCGGCACATACCAGAGCGCGCAAACGGCGAAAAACAGCACGAAGCCCAGGAGGATATGGATGGACAGCAGTTCCCGGAGACGCCGTTCCCATGCGAGGAACACGAGGATGATGAGCCCCGGCAGGCAGAGGCCGATAGGCCCCTTCGTCAGCACGGCGACGCCCGCGAGCGCGAAGGCGAGATAATACCAGCGCTTCTCGCGCCGCATATAGCCAAAAAAGAACGCGATGAGCATGCCCGAGAGCGCGGTGACGAGCGTCGTATCCGTGATGATGGCATGGCCGACATACCAGCCCTCGACCGACGCGCCGAAGATGACGGCCGCGACGAAGCCGACGCGCTCGCCGAACAGCCGTCGGCCGAAGCCATACGTCAGCAGCATGCTCACGATGCTCCAGAGTCCCGGAAAGAACCGCGCAGCAAAATCCGTGATGCCGAAAGCCTGGAACGCCGCGATGAGCTCCCAGTAGAAGAACACGGGCTTGTCATACCAGTAATTGCCGTAGATGCGCGGCGAGATGTAATCGCCAGCGCCAATCATCTCTTTGGCCGTCAGCGTGTAGTTCGACTCCACGGGATCCGTGATGGCAAGGCCGCCATTTCCGACGAAATAGAGCAGGATGCCCAAAAGCAGCAAGAAGACGATATGCCGCCTCCCTTCGTCTGCCTGTCCGATTCCAAATCCCATGAGCCCCAACTCCCTAATAAATGATTTCTCTCTTTTCTGTATTTCCTTTGCTATTCTAGCCCATCATTCCCCCTCATTCAAGTAAACAATCCGTAAATCCCCAAAGACGCAAGAAAAAAGCCGAATCAAAGATACATTCTACCTTCGACTCAGCTTTTGCATCCAAAAGTTATTTACTACCTTCGACACACCCTCAGGCCCTTCGGGCCAGCTCCCTCTGAGAGGGAGCCATGCGCCCTCAGCGTTCGAGCTCGACGCGGTTCCTCCCGCCTTCTTTCGCGCGGTAGAGCGCCTCATCGACGCGGTGGAACAGCGATTCTTCCGTATCGAGTGCGCCCTGCCATGTCGCGACGCCGACGCTCGTCGTGACGCGCTGGGCGTGGAGGCTCAGCGTCGCGATGCGCACGCGCAGTTTCTCTGCGAGGCGCACCGCTGCCGCGAGGTCGTGCCCGGGGCCGAGGATGACGAACTCCTCGCCGCCCCAGCGCACGAACGGCAGCCCGGCGGGCAGCTCGTGGCGGATGGCCGCCGCAAAGCCCGCAAGCACCTCGTCGCCCGCCTCGTGGCCATACGTATCGTTGAATCCTTTGAAATGGTCGATGTCGAGCATGATGATGGAAAGCGGCTGGTGCAGGAGCTGCGCGTCACGCAGCGCGCCCGACAGCAGCGGCCGGAACATCGTGCGGCTCAGGCAGTGCGTCAGCGTGTCGTATTCCTCGCGCTCGCGTGCCTCCTGGATGGCCAGCTGGAAGCTGTCGGCCTGCTTGCCGAGCTGATGTTCGCGGATGACGAACTGCCTGAGCACTGCGAGCAGGAACGCCGCGAGCGCAAAGATGCCGAACGGCGAGACAAAGAAATTCATCGGCAGGAACGGCCAGAAGAAATTGATGCCATCAACGACACCAAGGGACGTGAACCCACCGATTGGCACGAGGAACGCCCTGCAATAGCGGCTGCCTTCCTGCGCCGCACGGAACGTCCAATAGAACGCGAGCGGCTCGAAAATCAGGATGAACGTGAAATAGACGCCCATGAGATTCTTGAGCCCGTGCCAGCCGAGGAACTCAGCGACGATGGCCGTCGCCATGAGCAGCACATAGCCACAGATGATCCAGTGGACGCCGGTCCGGCGCTTCCCGTCGAGGATTTCATAGATGATGAAATTCGCCGTCACGGGCAGGAGATACGCCGCGATCGTCATGACATACCACCAGAACGTGACGCCGCCCATCAGCAGGAATTTCGACTCAAGGCCGGAAAACGCCCAGACGATGAAGATGCCGAGGAATGCGAGCAGCGCGCGATAGAGCCTGCGCCCGCTTCGTTCCTGCGCATAAAAGAACAGCACGACGATAAACATCGCGAGGGCTACAGGGAGCGTCACGATGAACGTCGTATCCAGGAGGAACACGCGCGCGGCATTCTGCGCAGCCGTATCGAGACTGAAATAATACAGGCTCCCGAGCTCGCGCGAAAACGGGCTGTAACACTCGATTGTCAGCTGATGGCCTGCCGCATCCGGCGGCAGAGGCACATAATGCCACGTCCGCCCCTCGCTCGTCCGCATCGGCCCCATCGTGCCAAACGAGTAGATGACCGTATCATCGAGCCAGACCTTCACGCTCTGCCCCGTCGTGCCAAACAGCAGCGTATCCTTCTCCGGGGACGCCTCACCGAGCTTCGTTGTGAGCCAGACCGTACGGCTTTCCTCGCGCGTCGGCGGATGCTGCGGGAAATCGTAGATGACCCAGTGCTCGTCTTCCTGCATCGCCGAACGCGCCCAGTCTGCCGCCTGCTCCTCCGGCAGGCCCGTCGTACGCTCGCGATAAAGCCAGAGCGACGGCTCGACAGCTTCGGCGACCTGCGGTATCAGAAAAGCCACCACGCACAGGAGCAGGAACAGCGCAGAAAGTTTCCTCATAGCTCCACCTCCGCCTGTCCTGCCGGTTCCTCGACGCGCAGGCAGTTGCGTCCCGCGTCCTTTGCCGCATAGAGCGCCTCGTCGGCGCGATGAAAGAGATGCTCCGCCGTATCAAACGCACCATGCCAGATGCTGACGCCGACGCTGACCGTCACATGCTGACCGCAGATATTCACGCGTTCCGCGACGCTGCGCCGGACCGTATTGCCGAGCACGGCCGCCTCGTCGAGGTCGAGCCCCGCACAGAGGATGACGAATTCCTCGCCGCCCCAGCGGAAGAACGGCTTCGTCTTGTCGAGCATCTGCCGCACGACGGCCGAAAATTCTTTCAGCACCATATCGCCCGCCTCATGGCCGAACGTATCATTGTACCGCTTGAAATGGTCGATGTCGAACATCAGGCACGCGAGCGGCCGCCCCGTCTGCCGCACATCCGTGATGCCCTCCCGGAGCGCCATCTCAAAGCTCATGCGGTTGCGGCAACCCGTCAGCACATCGAGCTCGGCGCGCTCGCGCGCGAGTGCCGCCTGATACTGAAGGTGCACTGTCTGATCCTCGAGCTGGTGTTCGCGCAGCAGCTGCTCCTGCTGGAGCTGCAGCACGACGACGAAGAAGCTGAAGACGCCGAGCGGCATGAAGAACGTCGGCACCGCCGTGAAGCCGAACGCAAGATTGAAACCATCGAAAACGCCGAGCACCGTCAAAAGGACGAGTGGCAGCAGCAGCGCACGGCTGCGGCGGTTGCCCTGCCGCGCCGACCGCCAGAGCTGCCAGAACGTATAGATTTCAAGCGGTGGCAGCAGGCCGTAATAGACCGTCAGCATCGCATCGTAGCCCCGCCAGCCCAGCGCCTCGCCCGCCGTCGCCAGCACGAAGCAGAGCCCGTAAAGGCCGATGACCCAGAAAACGCCGCGCCGCCGCTCCTGTTCGAGCGCCGCATAGACGACATAATTCGCCGAAATCGGCACAAGGTAGAGGAACAGGAGCGCCAGCCAGCCCCACTCCGCCCAGTCCTTCAGCGCGGCATGGATGATGTGCGAATTCATCGTAATCCAAAGCATGAACGTGACGAGGAACTGGATGATGGCGCAGTAGATGCCGCGCAGCGCCGTATCGCGGCTGACGTAGACCAAGAGGATGGCCAGCAACAGGAAGGACACCGGCAGCGCGAACACGTATGGGAGATCATAGAAGAAAATCTCCGCGACTTGCTCGAATGCGGGGCCCATTTCCATCATTCTTCCCATAGCGAACTCCTATCTTGTAAAAACAACTAGGCGTATTATCCTAGAAAGTCCTCCCTCATGTCAAGAAGCATCCTATTAAAAAATGCAAAAAGCTCCTCCGCTGAGGAGGAGCTTCGTATGCTGTTTATGCGAGCACGCGCGCGAGGCGGACGAGCTCGGGGTCGAGCGTCTTGTTGTTGTTGACGGAATCGAACAGGTTGATCGAGACGACCTTGCCCTGCTCGAAGCCGAACACGACATCCGATGCGCCCGAGATGATGGCAAGCGCTGCCTTCTCGCCGAGCATCGAGGCCTTCATGCGGTCCTCGACCGTCGGCGAACCGCCGCGCTGGATATGGCCGAGCACGGACACACGCGTGTCGATGCCCGTCTTCTCCTGCACGATCTTGCCGAGGCCCATGCCGTCGCCAGCGCCCTCGGCGATGACAATCAGGCAGTAGCGCTTGCCAGCTTCGTACTGCGCCTTGATGTCTTCGCACATCTGCTCGAGGTCGTACTTGACCTCTGGCACGAGCACGTACTCCGCGCCGCCCGCGATGCCCGACATCATGGCGAGCCAGCCGGACGTGTGGCCCATGACCTCGACGACCATGATGCGGCGGTGTGCCGAAGCCGTGTCACGGAGCTTGTTCAGCGCATCGACAATCGTATTCGCTGCCGTGTCGCAGCCGATCGTGTAGTCCGTGCCCCAGACATCGTTGTCAATCGTGCCGGGGAGGCCGACGATGGGGATGCCCGTCTCTTTCGAGAGCAGCGAGCCGCCCGTGAGGGAGCCGTCGCCGCCGATGATGACGAGGCCCTCGATGCCGCGCTTCTTGAGGTTCTCATAGCCCTTGCGGCGGCCCTCCGGCGTTTTGAACTCCGGGCAGCGCGCCGTGCCGAGGAACGTGCCGCCGCGCTGCACGATGTCGCTGACGCTGCGGCCCGTGAGCTCGACGATGTCGTCCTTCAGCATGCCGTCATAACCGTCATGGATGCCGTAGACCTTGATGCCCTCGTAGATGGCCGTGCGCACAACAGCGCGCGCCGCCGCGTTCATGCCTGGGCTGTCTCCGCCGGACGTCATGATGGCAATTGCATTCTTGATCATTTTCGCATCTCTCCTGTGTATCTAGTCTAGGGCTTCCCCTTCATATCCTTGCTTGTTGTCTCTATTTATTGTAATGATTTTTCGTTCTTTTGTAAAGGAAAAACTACAATCCGTTCGGCTACAGCACCCTACTACTCCCACCACCGCTTCGCGGTCCCCCTCCCTCAAAGAGAGAGGCTTCCTGGACACGAAGAAGGCCGCCGAGCGGCGGCCTTCCTGATGTG
>ONJV01000056.1 GCA_900318215.1 uncultured Veillonellaceae bacterium | reverse complement strand
AGCCTCGACGAAAAGGCTGGCGACTTCATGACGCCGTTTGACAAGCTCGTCTATGCCGATGCGGACACGACGACGCTCTCGATGGCCAACGACATCATCTGGGACAAGAAGCTCAACATGCTGCCGCTCGTCGACAAGAACCAGCGCCTGCGTTACATGGTCTTCCGCAAGGACTACACGGACAACAAGGACAACCAGAACGAGCTCATTGACAGCAACAAACGCTATATCGTTGGCGCGGGCATCAATACGCGCGACTACGCCGAGCGCGTCCCGGCACTGCTCAAGGCTGGCGCGGACGTCCTCTGCATCGATTCGTCGGAAGGCTTCTCCGAGTGGCAGCGCATTACGCTTCGCTACATCCACGAGCATTTCGGCGAAGATGTCAAGGTCGGCGCGGGCAACGTCGTTGACGCCGACGGCTTCCGCTTCCTCGCCGAGGCTGGCGCGGACTTCGTCAAAGTCGGCATCGGCGGCGGCTCCATCTGCATCACGCGTGAGACGAAGGGCATCGGTCGCGGCCAGGCCACGGCACTCATCGATGTCTGCCGCGCACGCGACGAGTATTTCAAGGAAACGGGCGTCTACGTCCCGGTCTGCTCCGACGGCGGCCTCGTCCATGATTACCACATGACGCTCGCGCTTGCGATGGGCGCGGACTTCCTGATGCTCGGCCGCTACTTCTCGCGTTTCGACGAGAGCCCGACGGACAAGGTCAAGATCAACGGCACGTACTACAAGGAATATTGGGGCGAAGGCTCGAACCGTGCGCGCAACTGGCAGCGCTACGACCTCGGCGGCGCAAAGAAGCTGTCGTTCGAGGAAGGCGTCGACTCCTATGTCCCGTACGCTGGTTCGCTGAAGGACAACGTCAATATCACGCTGTCGAAAGTCCGCTCGACCATGTGCAACTGCGGGGCTCTCTCCCTCGCGGAACTCCGCGAAAAAGCCCGCATCACGCTCGTCTCGGCGACGTCCATCGTCGAAGGCGGCTCCCACGACGTCATCCTGCGCAACAAGTTCAACGCGCAGAACTGATTTGCAAGCCCCCCTCTCCGAGGGGGGAGAGCCGCGAAGCGGCAGGGGGTGTGTCGAAGGCACGTCCTATTTTATAAAACAAAAAGCTGTGTCGAAGGTATTGCCGTCCTTCGACACAGCTTTTGTTGCATTACGATCATTCTTCCTTCGCCACACCTCCAGGCCCTTCGGGCCAGCCCCCTCGGAGAGGGGGCCATCGCTTATACTTCCTTCACCAACTTTTCACCCGTAGGCATTACAATAAAAAGAAAAAATTTTTGGAGGAATCATCATGCGCATCCTGCTCGCCGAGGATGACAAGCGCCTCGGCAAACTCATCAAATACATGCTCGAACAGAACCACATCCAGGTGGAATGGGTGCAAGACGGCAGCGAAATCTATGACTACGCGACCTATACGGACTACGACATCCTCGTCCTCGACTGGATGATGCCGGGCGAGAGCGGCGTCGATGCCTGCCGCCGCCTGCGCAAGGAAGGCTACGAGCGCGCCATCCTCATGCTGACGGCGCGTGACTCCGTTGAAGACCGCGTGACGGGGCTTGACGCCGGCGCCGACGACTACCTCGTCAAGCCGTTCGAATTCGCCGAGCTCCTTGCGCGCCTGCGCGCTCTCGGCCGCCGCAGCACGCAGAAAATCCAGCAGGAGATTGTCGAAGTCGGCGGCTTCACGCTGAACCGCACCTCGAAAGTCCTCAAGCGCGGCGACCAGGTCATCCAGCTCTCGCCGCGCGAGTTCCAGCTCTTTGACCTGCTCGCGCAGAACGCCGGCATCGTCGTGCCGCGCGACATCATCCTCGACCGCATCTGGGGCCTCGAATCCGACGTCAGCTCGAACAACATCGACTCCTATATGAAGATCCTGCGCAAGAAACTCGACGTCGAAGGCGGCAAGAGCCTCATCAAGACCGTGCGCGGCGTCGGCTACAAGCTCGAAGCTGACGCGCCCGAGCCGAAAACGGAGTCGGAGGCAGCGAAATCCTGATGGCCGCAAACATCACGAACATCTTTGGCCAGGGACGCCGCCGCCTCACGCTGTTCTACTCGGCCATCATGGCTGTCTTCCTCGTGCTGCTGATCTTCGTCGTGCACAAGACGATGGAGTGGTCGATCACGTCCGAGCAGGCGCGGGAACTCCTCGATACGGCCGGCAGCGTCGCCGAGGCGCAGGTCTATTTCAACCAGCATCCCGACCTCACGCTCGACGACACGGGCTACAAGAGTTCGAATGACCGCCTGTTCTTCTACGTCTTTGACGAGGACGGGCGTCTTCTCAATTTCGCGCGCGCCTCGTTCCGCATCGAGCCGTTCATCCTCGATCTCGTCAGCAAATGGGACGGGCAGGAGGACGAAGTCTCCGTCTATGGCCGCAAGAACGACAACGGGCAGGAAACGCGCGTCATGATGACGTCGAAAAAAGTCCAGGACGAAGACGGCACGATCCAGACCGTCTACGTTGGCAAGGACGTCACGGCCATGTACAACGGCATGCAGAAATCGACGTATGCCATGGGCGTCCTCGGCGTCATTGCTCTCGTCTTCGCCACCGTCTTCGGCCATATCCTTTCCGGGCGCGCCATGGTGCCGCTCAAAGAAGCGTATGAAAAGCAGCGCCAGTTCGCCGCTGACGCCTCGCATGAGCTCCGCACGCCGCTCGCCGTCGTCATGGCGTCCGCGGACCTCTTGGAAAACGACCCGTCCATCACGTCGCCGTTCCTCAAGCAGGTCATCGAGGACGTGCGCGACGAAGTCAAGAAGATGACGAAGCTCGTCAGCGACCTCCTGCTCGTGGCGCGCAGCGACAACAAGGCGCTGAAGCTCAAACCGACGAAATTTGACGCCGCGGAGCTCCTCGGCCAGACCGCCCGCGTCATGCAGCCGCTCGCCGAAAAGAAGCACATCACCGTCACGGCCGAAACGCTCGGCAAGCACGAAATCCAGGCCGACGAACAGAAAATCAAGCAGCTCATGCTGATCCTCGTCGACAACGCCGTCAAGTACACGCCCGACGGCGGCAAAGTCACGGTTGGCTTCGAAAAAGCCCCGCAGGGCCGCGTGCGCTTCTATGTCCAGGACACGGGCATCGGCATCGCGAAAGAAGACCAGGAAAAAATCTTCGACCGCTTCTACCGCGTCGACAAAGCGCGTTCGCGCGAAATGGGCGGCAACGGCCTCGGCCTCTCGATTGCCCAGGAAATCGTCGCCCTTCACCAGGGCACCATCCGCGTACAGAGCGAGCCGGGGCAGGGGACACGGTTCATCGTTGAATTGCGCGTGAAATTCAAAGCGTAGCTCTTGATCCAGCCTCCCTCACCGAGGGAGGGGGACCGCGAAGCGGTGGTGGGTGTGTCGAAGGTACGACCTGATAATTCATTCGATTGTATCTGCGAAGGTATGTCTTCGCAGACGACAAACTAGCGATAACTCACGTCCTACCTCCGACACACCCCCAGTCAGCTTTGCTGACAGCCCCCTCGGAGAGGGGGCCAGAGCTTTTCTTTTAAGGAAGTTTCGCATGAATAAAAGAAGTTTGCTTGATATTTCTTCCTATCTCATCCTTGGCCCGGAAAATACAAAAAATCGCCCCGTTCCCGACATCGTCCGCGCGGCGCTGGTGGCGGGCTTCACCTGTTTGCAGGTACGCTCGAAGACCGCGACAGCACGCGAGATGCTCGCGCTCGTGCGTGCCTGCGCCGACGTACGCGCGGAGCTTGGTCTCGCGGATCGCGTCGCCCTCCTCATCGACGACCGCCTCGACCTCGTGCTGGCCGCACGGGAACTCGGCATCCCCGTCGACGGCGTTCATGTCGGCCAGACGGACGTGCCGCCCGGCATCTGCCGGAGGCTCCTCGGCGAGGATGCCATCGTCGGCCTCTCGGCGCCGCGCACGGAGCTTCTGGAGTACATCCATACCGGCGATCTTTCCATCATTGACTACCTCGGCGCGGGCCCCCTCCATCCGACCGCGACGAAGCCAGACGCCGGCCTGCTCGCTGACGGTACGCGCCACCTGCGCACCCTCGAAGAACTCCGCACGCTCGCTATAGAGAGTCCCATCCCCGTCGTCGTTGGCGGCGGCGTCAAAAAAGGCGACCTGCCCGCGCTCAAGGCCACGAGCGTCGCCGGCTTCTTCGTCATCTCCGCCGTCGCCGGAGCAGAAGACCCGGGCAGGGCAGCGAAAGAACTCGTGGAGACCTGGAAACAGGCATGAAAAAAAGCTCGCCATCGGCGAGCTTTTTCGCATTCATTCTTCCGCATAATAATGCTGCGTCACATCCATCAGATCATAGACAATCCGATGCGTGAAATCCCACTGGTTGAAGTTCTCGCCTTCGCAGGCAAAGAGCGTGTTGTCCTGCACCCAGCAGGCGACGAACGACGTGTCGCTGATTTTCGCGAATAGTACGGCGTCATCACTGAGTTTCAGCGGCTGCCACTGGACGGAATAGATGCCTGAGAGTGCTGTCGCGACGGTTTCGGCGTCCTGTCCCTGGATGCTCGAGGCGAGCGCCGTGCGGATCGCGACGGCCTGCCGCTTTGCCGGGTCGCCATAGCGCGACGTGTAACGCATGTCGGCGACCGTGCCGTCAATGATGTACGCTTCCGTCAGCGCATAGCCCTCAGCGCGCGGCAGCACGAGCGGGCGGAAGCCGAGCACATGGCGCATCTCGCGATACGACGTATACGGCACCATCGGATTCGGGATTTGTTCGCCTGTGGTCGCTGACGTGTCAGCCGCTTGGGACGCTGTGTCCGTTTTTGTGGGTTCTGCCGTCTGCGCAGCAGGCACAGCGGACGTCGGGATGACGGTGTCCGCTGGTGCAGCGGCCGTCGTTTCCGCGAGGACGCTTGTGGATTCCGCTGCCGTATTTTCGGCCGATGCCACTCCCGGCAGTGCGGACGGGAGTGCGAAGGCAGCCGCAAGAACCGCGGTCGGCCAGAGTTTTTTCTGCAAGAGAGGTTCCTCCTTTGATGACTGGTAGGATTCGTCCTTATTCTACCATAAATCCGGGACAGATGGACAGAGCGAGGGGAATTTTTTGGAAAGAAACCACTTTTGTTTGCAGAAATCAGCAGGAGTTTTGGAACAAATATCGAATAAAGAAACAAGATAAAAGATTGCATTATGTCAGTTATCCATATTGTCGCACTTTTTAGAACCGTTAAAACCTGGAGGTGACGTTCATGAAGGAAAGCAGATTCGACCATCGGCTCGACAGCATCCTGCGCGCGGCGCGCGTGCGGCTCATGGAACGTCTGCGCTATGCGTATTTCCACGGGCGCGCGCAGGAATACCTCGAAGAAATCCATCTCGCGCCCGGCCTCGCCCCGGTGCTGCTGCACGGCAAGCTGCTGCCGCTTGAGCGTGCGGCGGCGGACCTTTTGGAGCATCATATCTGCCATGCGCGGCGCAAAGGGTATCTCAAGAGCTACCTCGCCGAAGTGCACATGCTTGACATCCTCGTGCGGCACCAGCACATCCAGACCGTCCGCTGGGATCGTCCGAATCTCTCCCTCGTCCGCGCCTCGAACGAAGCGGCCTCCGTCGCCACACCGCCCGACCCCGACCGCGTAAAGAGACTGCGCGCCGGCTTCCACGTGGTGAAGTAGCTGTTATCCAGCCCCCCTCATTGAGGGGGGACGGGCCGCGTGAGCGGCGGGGGGAGTCCCCTGTAGGGCAAAACGGTCAGTGTGACGTTTCTTCCGCGGGTGCGAAGTAGAAAATCAAGTTTTCAGAATAAAAAAGTCAAAAAATCAAAATAATGTTTGACAATTTGACTTTATCGTGTATAATGAAATCAGAAACACGGAAAACCGCAAGACAACTTCGAACACGGGAGGGAATCATCATGGGAGAAGAAAAATATACGGCGCGGACGCTCGCGGCGCTGCAGGGCGCACAGCAGATCGCAGCCCTGCGCTACCATCAGGAGATCACATCGCTTCACGCGCTGCTCGCGCTGGCAAAGGAGCCGGAAGGGCTGCTGCAGACCATTTTCGATGACTGCGGCGTCGACCTCGGCATGCTGCGCTCGCGCCTCGAGCAGGAGCTCGCGAAGATTCCGAGCGTCAAAGGGCAGGACCGCCTGACGATGGGCATGGATATGGTGCGCGTGCTCGCGAAAGCGCAGGACACGGCGCAGGCCATGCACGATGACTACATCAGTACGGAGCACCTGCTGCTCGCGCTCGCGACGGACGGCAGCGAGGACGCGCAGAAGGTCTGCCGCGACTTTGGCCTCACGAAGAGCGCCATAAAGACTTCCATCCAGAAGAACCGCAAGCAGAATGTCACGACGGACAACCCCGAAGAAGGGTACAAGTCGCTCGAAAAATTCGGCCGCGACCTCACGGCGGCCGCGCGCGCGGGCAAGCTCGACCCGGTCATCGGCCGCGACGAGGAAATCCGCCGCACGATTGAAATCCTTTCCCGCCGGACAAAGAACAATCCGGTGCTGATCGGCGAGCCGGGCGTCGGCAAGACGGCCATCGTCGAAGGCCTTGCGCGCCGCATTGTCGCGGGCGACGTGCCGGAATCGCTCAAGAACAAGACACTGTTCTCGCTCGACATGGGCGCGCTCGTCGCGGGCGCGAAGTACCGCGGCGAATTCGAGGAACGCCTGAAGTCCGTCCTCAATGAAATCGTCAAGTCCGACGGCCAGATTTTGCTGTTCATCGACGAAGTGCACACCGTCGTCGGTGCCGGCGCGGCCGAGGGCTCCATGGACGCGGGCAATTTGCTCAAACCGATGCTCGCGCGCGGCGAGCTTCGCTGCATCGGCGCGACGACGCTCAACGAGTACCGCAAGTACATCGAAAAAGACGCCGCGCTCGAGCGCCGCTTCCAGCCCGTCATGGTCGACCAGCCAAGCGTCGAGGACACCATTTCCATCCTGCGCGGCCTCAAAGAGCGCTATGAAGTCCACCACGGCGTCCGCATCCGCGATGCCGCGCTCGTCGCGGCCGCGACGCTCTCGGACCGCTACATTTCCGACCGTTTCCTGCCGGACAAGGCCATCGACCTCGTTGACGAGGCGGCCGCGAAGCTCCGCACGGAAATCGAATCCATGCCGGCGCCGCTCGACGAAGTCCGCCGCAAGCTCATGCAGCTGACGATCGAGGAGCAGGCGCTCAAGAAGGAGACCGACGCAGCTTCGAAAGAGCGCCTCGAAAAGCTCGAACAGGAGAAGGCCGACCTCGAAGCGAAGGACAAGGAACTCAAGGACGCCTGGGAGCAGGAGAAGCAGGGCATCCTGCGCGTGCGCGCCATCAAAAAGGAAATCGACGCCGTGAACAGCGAAATGGAGACGGCCGAGCGCGCCTACGATCTCAACAAGCTCTCGGAGCTCAAATACGGCAAGCTGCCCGAACTCCAGAAGCAGCTCGCCGAGCAGGAAGAGGAAATCAACAAGAAGTCGAAAGACCAGCGCCTGCTCAAAGAAGAAGTCGGCGAAGAGGACATCGCGAGCGTCGTGTCGCGCTGGACGGGCATCCCCGTCACAAAGATGCTGACGGGCGAGCGCGAGAAGCTGCTGCACCTGCCGACCGTGCTGCACGAGCGCGTCGTCGGCCAGGATGAAGCCGTCGAGGCCGTCAGCGACGCCATCCTGCGCGCACGTGCGGGCATCAAGGACCCGAACCGCCCGATCGGCTCGTTCATCTTCCTCGGCCCGACGGGCGTCGGCAAGACCGAGCTTGCCAAGACGCTGGCTGAGGCGCTGTTTGACGACGAGCGCAGCATCATCCGCATCGACATGTCCGAGTACATGGAAAAGCATACCGTCTCGCGTCTCATCGGCGCGCCTCCGGGCTACGTCGGCTATGACGAGGGCGGCCAGCTCACCGAAGCCGTGCGCCGCCGCCCGTACAGCGTTATCCTGCTCGACGAGATCGAAAAAGCGCACCGCGACGTCTTCAACGTGCTGCTGCAGATTCTCGATGACGGCCGCCTGACGGATGGCAAAGGCCGCGTCGTCAATTTCAAGAACACCGTCATCATCATGACGAGCAACCTCGGCTCGCACGAAATCCTCAACAAGGATTACGACGAGGCGAAGGGCGCCGTCAAGGACATCCTCAAAGACTACTTCCGTCCCGAATTCCTGAACCGCGTCGACGACATCATCATGTTCCGCGGCCTCCAGAAAGAGCAGGTCAAAGCGATCGCAGGCATCCTCCTGAACGACCTCAAAGCGCGTATGGAGCGCCAGACGAACATCTCGCTCACGTGGGACGACGCGGCCCTCACGGCGCTCGCCAATCAGGGCTTCGACCCGAACTTCGGCGCCCGCCCGCTGAAGCGGCTGATCTCCCACAAAGTCGAGACCGCCCTCTCGAAAGAAATCATCCGCGGCGAAGCCGGGGATGGAGATACCATCAATATGGGTTACGACGGGACAGAGTTCACATTCGAAAAAGCATGATTTCGAGGCCGAGCCCCCCTCTTTAATTTCGAGGTCGAGCCCCCCTCTTTGAGGGGGGAGGGCCACAAAGTGGCAGGGGGTGTCCCCTGCACATCATAACAAAAAAACTAGGCGTGACTTCCGCGGGTGCGAAAGTCACGCCTAGTTTTTTATTTCCCCGGCAGAATCTCGATCCAGTACCCATCCGGGTCGGCGATGAAATAAATTCCCATCGCGAGATTCTCATAGCAGATACAGCCCATGTCCTTGTGATGCGCATGCGCGGCGTCGAAATCGTCCACCGTCACGGCGAGGTGGAACTCGTTTTCGCCGAGGTCGTAAGGCTCCTTGCGATCCTTGAGCCACGTCAGCTCGAGCTCATGCGGCGTCTGCCCGCCGTCCGAGAGGTAGACGAGCGTGAACCCCGGCGTCTCCATGCGGTGCGACTCCGTGAAGCCGAGCGCCTCCTTGTAGAACGCGAGGCTCTTTTCGAGATTGAGGACATTGAAATTGTTGTGGGCGAACTTGAATTTCATAAAAATCTCCTTTCAAACCAACCCTCAGCCCCCCTCTCAGGAGGCTGCTGAAAAAGTCCCCTGTGTCCATTCTTGCGAGACACAACAATTTTACACCACAAGATATTCACTTATAAGCTGAGTTATCGCTCAATATCTTGTATGTATTTTCCTGAAAAAACTTCAGAAAATGTAGTGTCCACTGTACAAGGGGGTTTTCAGCAGCTTCCCTCTCAGAGGGGGGAGGGCCACGAAGTGGCAGGGGGAGTCCCTTGCAGGGCAAAACAATTAGCACGTCGTATTCTTCCGCGGGTGCGAATTTTTGAAAAACGCCTCCATATCTGCTATCATAGAGGACAGAACTTAGAATTTGCACGGAAGGACTTTGAGAAAGCCATATGGAACAGGACATCAAAGAAGTCAAGCGCGAACTGACGAAGCTCCGCAAGGAAATCCGCCACCACAACGACCGCTATTATAATGAAGACAACCCCGAAATTTCGGACTACGAATACGACCAGCTCATGCTGCGCCTCAAAACGCTCGAAAAGCAGTACCCCGAACTCATCACGAAGAACTCCCCGACACAGATGGTCGGCGGCCGCGCCATGCGGACGGCCGGCGTTCTCGTGAAGCACGACGTCCCGATGCTCTCGCTCGCCGACGTCTTTTCGAAAGAGGAAATCTATGCGTTCGTCGAGGAGCTGCAGCAGGCGCTCAAGGATCCGGAATTCGTCGTCGAAGAAAAGATTGACGGCCTCTCGATGGCGCTCCGCTATCGAGACGGCAAGCTCGAACGCGCCATCACGCGCGGCGATGGCATCGTGCAGGGCGAGGATGTCACCGCGAATGCGCGCGTCATCGACGATGTCCGGCAGGAGCTCCCAGATCCGTTGCCGTATTTCGAGATTCGCGGCGAAGTCTATATGGAAAAGGCCGCGTTTGACCGCGTCAACGAGCGGCAGGAGCTTTTGGGCCTCAAGCCGTTTGCCAATCCGCGCAACTGCGCGGCGGGGACGCTGCGGCAGCTCGACAGCCGCATCACGAAGGAACGCCACCTTTCCATGTTCGTTTTCAACCTCCAGACGGCCGAGGGGCGCACGTTTTCGACGCACACCGAGGCCTATGACTACATGCACGCGCAGGGCATCAAGACCATCCACGGCTACCGCGTCTGCCACACGGCTGACGAAGTCTGGCAGGCCATCGAGGCCATCGGCGAGAGCCGCGGCGACCTCGCCTACGACATCGACGGCGCCGTCGTGAAGCTCAACAACCTCGTCGACCGCGAAAAACTCGGCGCAACGAGCAAAGTGCCACGCTGGGCCATCGCCTACAAATATCCGCCCGAGGAAAAGGAAACCGTCATTCGCAAAATCGAGCTTTCCGTCGGCCGCACGGGCCGCATCACGCCGACGGCCGTCTTTGACCCCATCCGCCTCTGCGGCACGAGTGTCGAGCGCGCAACGCTCCACAACCAGGACTTCATCGACAGCCTCGATGTGCGCATCGGCGACACCGTCCGCGTCTACAAATCGGGCGAAATCATCCCGAAAATCAAGGAAGTCGTAAAATCGAAGCGCCCCGCAGGCACCGAGCCGTTCCGCATCGGCGATACGTGCCCCGTCTGCGGTGCGCCCGCCGTCCGCATGGAGGACACGGCCGACATCCGCTGCCAGAATCCGAACTGCCCGGCGCAGCTCGAAAACCACCTGCTGAACTTCGTCGGCCGCACGGCCATGGACATCAAAGGCTTCGGCGAGGCGGCCATCCACGGCCTCATCGAAGAGGGCTATCTCAAAAACATCGCTGATATCTACCACCTGCGCGAGCACCGCGACGCCCTGATCGAGAGCGGCCTCATCGGCAAGGAAAAAAACACGGACAAGCTGCTCGCGGCCATCGAAGCGAGCAAGCAGAATGACCCCGCGCGCCTCGTGACCGGCTTCGGCATCCCCGGTATCGGCCGCGCCGCCGCCCGCGAACTCATGCGTGCGTTCCACTCCGTTCCGGCCCTCATGAAAGCGACGGAAGAACAAATCCTCGCTGTCCGCGACATGGGCGACATCAGCGCGAAAGCCATCACAAGATTCTTCGCCGACGAAGAGAACCAGCGCGAAATCGAAGACCTCGCTGCGCAGGGCGTAAAAATGGAGGCCGAGGAGCAGGCAGCTGGCGACAACAAGCTCGCAGGCAAGACTTTCGTCATCACCGGCACGCTCCCGAACCTCGGCCGCAAAGAATGTGCCGCCCTCATCGAATCCCACGGTGGCCGCGTGACGGGTTCCGTCTCGAAAAAGACCGACTATCTCGTCGCAGGAGAAGCGGCGGGCAGCAAGCTCCAAAAAGCGCAGGAACTCGGCGTCGAGGTCATCGACGAAGCGGGCATGAAAAATTTGATAGAAGCATCCTGAATTTATCAACAGCAACTTCATATTGTGTAACGGAACGAAGCATCGTCAAAGTCGTGATGATGCTTCGTTCTTTTTATTCCTAGGGGATTTTTGTCTTGCGGGGGGGACGTTTCATGTATAATAGAGAAGATTGGAAAAAGGAAAGAGAACTTTTATAAGATTTCTGAAAGGAAGCAAAAACGTGCAAGCAGATTTGAAGCTTGTCAAACCGCAGCCGCAAACCGTGGAATTGCAGGTGCCGGCACCAGAGGGAAACGTTCCCCTTGTCACGGTCGGCGGGGGCTCCTACCTTGCTGGATGCCGACTGACCTATGATAGTTTCCGAGCGCATCTTCTCGTCGGCAAATATACGACGATTGCTGAAGACGTCACTTTCATCATCGGAGGAAGGCAGGAAACGGGGTGTGTTGCAGCGTACCCGTTCTTTGATTTAGCTGCGTTCTCCGACGATGTCACGCAGATAGAGCATCGAGCGTATGATAGCAACCATTATCAGATTCTGATTGGCAACGACGTGACGATTGAGCGCCAGGCTCTCATTGAAGGCGGTGTTCAC
>ONJV01000061.1 GCA_900318215.1 uncultured Veillonellaceae bacterium | reverse complement strand
TTTGTGAAGGGCTTTCGTGAATCAGCTTCTATAGGATACCTCGTTGCGAGCTCTTTGTCAAGAACTTTTTTAAGTCAGCCGTTTGCGCTTTAGCGCTTACGGATGACTTAGCCATTTGCCGTCAGGCAAATAGCTTCATCGCGAGGAACCCTCGTCTGCGGTGCTGTGCTCTCGCTGTCTGCCGCCGACTTGTAATATGATACACGTTTCGCCTCTCTCTGTCAACACCTTTTTGAAAAAAATCATGGCACCGCAACAAACGTCGCAGTGCCATGATTTCTTTTGCATGAACCGTCCGTGTTCAATTATCGCCTAAAAGTGCTTTTGCGAAGTCTTCTGCCACAAATGGACGCAGGTCTTCGACGGCTTCGCCGACGCCAATCCATTTGACGGGCATTGAAAGCTGGCTCTTGATGCCGATGACGACGCCGCCTTTTGCCGTGCCATCGAGCTTTGTCAGCACGACGCCCGTGATGGGCGCAGCTTTCGTGAAGAGCTCGGCCTGGCTGATGGCGTTCTGTCCCGTCGTTGCATCGAGGACGAGCAGCGTCTCATGCGGTGCGCCAGGGATTTCACGGCCGATGACGCGGTTGATCTTCTCGAGCTCCTGCATGAGGTTCGACTTCGTCTGCAGGCGGCCAGCCGTATCGACAATCAGGATGTCGACGCCGCGCGCTTTCGCCGCTTTGACGGCATCAAAAGCCACGGCAGCCGGGTCGGAGCCTTCTTCATGCTTGATGACTTTCGCGCCCGTGCGCTGACCCCAGACTTCGAGCTGGTCGATGGCAGCTGCGCGGAACGTATCAGCAGCTGCGAGCATGACGCTCTTTCCCTGCTCCTTGTAGTAGGCTGAGAGCTTGCCAATCGTCGTCGTCTTGCCCGCGCCATTGACGCCGATGACGAGCATCACGGTCGGACCATCGGCCGCGACGCGCGTCTTGTCATTCTCTTCGCCCGCCGTGAGAATGGCCGTGATTTCTTTTGCGAGGAAAGGCTTCAAATCCTGCGGACTGTTGATTTCCTTCTTCTTGATGCCTTTGCGCACAGCGGCCATGAGCTTTTCCGTCGTCTGCACGCCGACGTCGGCCATGATGAGCGTCTCTTCGAGTTCGTCGAGGAAGTCATCGTCAATGTCGGCATAACCGATGACGAGCTTCTCAATCTTCTGCGTGAGGTTTTCACGCGTCTTGTTAAGTCCTTTTTTTAATTTGTCAAAAAATCCCATATATTTTCCTCCAACCATCACGGCAGCGTCTTGAACTGGCTGAACGGCCAGAAGACGAGCATGGCTTTGCCTTTGATGAGGCTGTAGGGCACGAAGCCGACGTCGGCGAAGCGGCTGTCTTCGGAGTTGTTGCGGTTGTCGCCCATGACGAAGACCGTGCCTTCGGGGACGGTCGATTTCGGGTATTCGCTGCGCGTCTTTTCGAGGATGTAATCCTCGTTCAGCATCTGGTCATTGACGTAGACGCGGCCGTCCTTGATCTCGATGGTATCGCCCTCCGTCGCGATGACGCGTTTGATGAAGTCGCGTTCCTGGTTGCGCGGATATTTGAAGACGAGGATTTCGCCTTTCTCGGGATGACGGATGTTGTAGATGAACTTGTTGACAACGAGGCGCTCCTGTGACTGCAGCGTCGGCCGCATGGACGGGCCGTCGACGATATAGAGCTCCACGATGAACTGACGGATGAGGAAGGCCAGCACGACGGCCACGACAATGGAGATGATCCAGTCTTTTGCTTCCTCGCCTAATGAACTCATTCGATAAATTCCTCCTATAATGTGCGCTCAGCGAAAGGACTGGAGCGTCTGATAGAATTCGGGATAAGAGATGTTCACGCAGTCTGGACGGTCGATGACGACGCCCGGACCAGCCGCGCCGAGGCACGCAAGCGACATGGCCATGCGATGGTCGTCGTAGCTTGCGACCTCCGCACACTGCACGGGCGTGCCGCCGTGGATGACGAGGCTGTCTTCACCCGCCTCGACGCTGCCGGGCGCGAGCCTCCCCCACTCGTCGGCGATGGCCTGCAGGCGGTCGGTTTCTTTGACGCGGAGTTCGCCCGCGCCTGTGATGACGGTGTCGCCTTCGGCGAAAAGCGCCGCCACGGCGATAGCCGGGACTTCATCAATGAGGCGCGGCATCATGTCCTTGCCGAAGCGCGTGCCGTGAAGCTTCGCGGCCGTGATGACGAGGTCGCAGGCTTCTTCGCCGCCGCTCGTCCGCACGTTTTCACGCTGGATATTGGCGCCCATCGCCTCGAGCACGTCGAGGATGCCCGTGCGCGTCTCGTTCGTGCCGACATTCTCGAGCACGAGATGACTGCCCGGCACGAGCGATGCGAGCACGAGCCAGTACGCTGCTGAGCTGATGTCGCCCGGCACTTCGATGGCGGCCGGTGCGATGTATTCGTCATCGGCGACGGGATGCATCGTCACCGCCGTGCCCTGCTTTTCGGTCTTGACGCCAAACGCTGCGAGCATCTTTTCCGTATGGTCGCGCGATGTCACGGGCTCGACAACGGTCGTCGGGCCATCGGCGAACATGCCCGCGAGCAGGATGGCGGATTTCACCTGCGCACTCGCGACGGGGCTTTCATACGTCATGCCGTGGAGCTTTGCCTCCGGGTCGCAGACCGTGATGGGAAGCAGCGTGTTGCCCTTGCGGCCGACGATTTTCGCGCCCATCTGCGAGAGCGGCTTTATCACACGGCCCATCGGACGGCGCGAGAGCGAAGCGTCGCCCGTGAAAACCGCGCTAAAAGGCTGCGGCGCCAGGAGCCCCATGAGCAGGCGCAGCGTCGTACCGGAGTTGCCGGCATCAAGGACGGTCGCTGGCTCCATGAGGCCATGCAGGCCGTGACCTGTCACGACGAGCTCGGTGTCCGAAATCATCTCGACCTCGGCGCCGAGTGCTTTCATGCAGGCGACCGTCGAAAGGCAGTCCGCCGCATGGAGGAAGTTCGTGATGCGCACGGGCGTCCTGCCGAGGGCCGAAAACATGACGCTGCGATGCGAGACGGACTTGTCTCCCGGGATGCGCAGGCGTCCCGAAAGACCCTGCGTGAGCGGGGCGATGTGCTTTTGCTCCATTTTGTTTCTCCTTTTCTCAGTCGTTCCAGACGCTGTAGCTGCCCGCTGCGACGCCCATCGAGAACGCCGCCTGCAGGTTGTAGCCGCCCGTGAAGGCATCGACGTCGACGAGTTCGCCTGCAAAATAAAGGCCGGGCACGAGCTTCGACTCCATCGTCTTCGGGTCGATTTCCTTCACGCTGATGCCGCCCGCCGTCACGATGGCCTCGGCAATCGGCCGCGTGCGCGTGACCGTCAGCACGAGATGCTTCAGCGCGTCG
Organism: uncultured Veillonellaceae bacterium; assembly: GCA_900318215.1. Classification (GTDB taxonomy): domain Bacteria; phylum Bacillota; class Negativicutes; order Selenomonadales; family Selenomonadaceae; genus Selenomonas_C. The sequence continues at coordinate 8,375 of ONJV01000061.1, read as the reverse complement.
CGCAGCCGCCCGCGTTCCTCGGCGGTCACCTGATGAATCGGCTTTTCGGGGTCGAGATACGCCGCATCGATGACAATCGGAATCAGCCGTTGCGGCAGGAGGTCGACAAGCGCGTTCTTGACTTCCTTGCGCTGATATTTCTCGAAATCGCGCAGGATGCGCGCATCGAGCTTCTCAGGCGTCAAGGCGGGCTTGAGGTCGAGTTCGAGCTCGACGAAATGCTCTTCATAGAGCGCCTCCGCCGCCTCGCGCGAAAGCGACAGGATGATTGGCCCCGTCACGCCGAAATGCGTGAACATCATCTCGCCGAAGAGGTTCTGCCGTTCCTCGCCATCGACGAGCAGTTTCACGCGCACGTTCCGAAGCGACAATCCCTGCACGTCTTTCGGCCACGCCTCTTCCGTTTCGAGCGGCACGAGCGACGGCAGGATGGGCGTAACGGTATGGCCGAGCTTTCGCGCCATCTCGTAACCATCGCCCGACGAGCCCGTGCCGGGATACGACGCGCCGCCGAGCGCGAGGATGACGGCGTCCGCGCGGTAAATCGCGCCCGTCACCGTCCGCACGCCTGCGGCATGGCCATGCTCCAAAAGCACGTCGCGCACGGCCGCCTCCGTCTCAATCGTCACGCCGAGCTCATGGAGCCGGTGCACCATCGCATCGACGCAGTCGAGCGCATGGTCGCTGACGGGAAAGACGCGATTGCCGCGCTCGACCTTGAGCGGCACGCCCTGGTCTTCGAAAAAGCGCATGACATCCTGATTGTCAAATGCTGCGAACGCGCTGTGCAGGAACGCGCCATTTCCCTTGAACTGGCGAATGATTTCAGGCACGTCGGCCGCATTCGTGACGTTGCAGCGCCCCTTGCCCGTAATCATCATCTTACGGCCCGGCCGCTTCATCTTTTCGAGCAGCGTGACCTCCGCGCCGTTTTCTGCCGCCGTGATAGCGGCCATCATGCCCGCCGGGCCTGCCCCGGCGACGATTACTTTCTTCATAAGGACTTTAGCAAAGTCTGTATTCTTGTCATTCTCCAGCACCCTACTACTCCTTCCACCGCTTCGCGGTCCCCGCAAAATCTCCACTGGAGATTTTTGCGTCTCTAGAGGGAGGCTGAGGGTTGCTAAATCCCGCTAATTCCCGCAGATGCGCGAGCTCTGCCTGCGTCAGCGGACGATGCGTTCCTCGCGGCACGCCTGCGAGCGTGAGCCCTGCAAAACTCTTGCGCTTCAGCGCTTTCACATCGCAGCCGACCGCCGCGAACATGCGGCGCACCTGCCGGTTGCGCCCCTCGTGAATCGTGATTTCGACGCGCGCCTCGTCACCGTCCGAGGAAAGCAGGCGCACGAGCGCCGGTGCCGTCATGCCGTCTTCAAGCTTCACGCCCTCCGTCAAGCGGACGAGCGCCTGCTCCGTCGGCACTGGCTGGACGCGCGCGACATACGTCTTATCGACTTCCTGTTTCGGATGCAGCAGGCCGTTCGTCAATACGCCATCATTCGTGAGGAGCAGCAGCCCTTCCGTATTGTTATCGAGCCGTCCGACGGGATAGATGCGCTCCTTCACCTCTGGCAAGAGGTCGAGCACCGTGCGCCGCCCGCGGTCATCATGCGCCGTCGTGATGTAGCCCTTCGGCTTGTTGAGCAGGAAATAGACATGTGCTTCCTGCGCGGGAAGCGGCTTGCCATCGACCGTGATGCGCACGTCTGCGGCCTCGACTTTCGCGCCGAGCTCTGTGATGGCCTTGCCATCGACGGCCACGCGTCCCGCCGCGATAAGCTTTTCCGCATTTCGCCGCGACGCCACGCCCGCCTGCGCGAGGATTTTCTGCAAACGTTCCTTCAATAAAGTATCTCCTTGTAATGCTGCAAATTAGAAGAACAACGACTTCACGTTTTTCCAGACTGTCAGGAAAAATGACTTCTGCTCGGCGTCCTGCATCGCGACGAGGTCGGTCTTGGCGACTTCTTTTCCCTCATACGAGACGCGAAGCGTGCCGACGACATCGCCTTTCTTGATGGGTGCCTTGACCGCATGCGGCAGGTCGATGGTCTGCTCATAGCCCGCCGTGCCGTCAACAACTGGCAGCACGATTTCGTCTTTCGTCTGCACGCCGAGACGCCGCGCGCGGCTGCCCGTGACAGCGACCGTGCCGACCTGTGCATGCTTTTTGACGACGGTCGTGCGGTCGATTTTCGAAAAGCCATAATCAAGCAGGAGAATCGAGTCGTTCCACATCCAGTTGCTATCGAGCACGACGGCCACGAGCTGGATGCCGTCGCGCTTCGCCGCCGAGACGAGGCAGCGTCCCGCCGCATCCGTGTAGCCTGTCTTGACGCCGTTGCCGCCTTCATAGAGCCAGAGCATCTGGTTCTCATTGCGCAAACGGTGCGTGTCATCCTTGACCCACGGGAATGTGATTTCCTTCGTGCTCACGATTTTCTCGAACTCCGGCAGCGTGTAGCCATACGAGGCAATCAGCGCAAGGTCGTGCGCTGTCGTGTAGTGCGCATCATCAGGCAGGCCGTTCGCATTGACGAAGTTCGTGTCTTTCGCGCCGATTTCATGCGCCTTGTCCGTCATGAGGCGGGCGAATGCATCGACGGAACCCGCGATGTGCTCAGCGACGGCCACCGTCGCGTCGTTGCCCGAATGGAGCATCATGCCATAGAGCAGCTCGCGCAACGTGATTTCATCGCCCTCTTCGAGCCAGAGCGTCGAGCCTTCCGTGCCAGCCGCGTGCGGGCCGACCTTCACGACATCGTCGAGGTTGCCCTTTTCGAGCGCGATGATCAGCGTCATGATTTTCGTCGTGCTCGCAGGGAACCGGCGGTCTCCCATGTTGCGCTCATAGAGCACGCGCCCCGTCTTCGCCTCCATGACGACGGCACTGCGCGCCGTCACGCGCGGCAGCGCATCGTCAGGCGACAGCACGAGCCCGTCGACTTTCGGCGTCTCCTGCGGTGCCTTCTTGATGATGTCATCCGCGAGCGCGGCCGAGACCTCGCCTGTCCCCAGTGTCAGCACGACCGCGCAGCTGATGGCCGCCGCCAATGCCCTTCTCTCTTTCCATGAAACCAATGAACGCAGCGAAAACAATGGACCGATCCAACCTTCCCCTTTGAAATGTTACATACTTCTTCATTCTATCATTCGAGACGTGCGTTTGCAATCCATCTTTCCATGCAAAATCCCCGCCGATGCACCATACAGCACATGGCGGGGACAATTTAATCAATATAATCGCTGAGCTTGACGGAAAGAATCTTCGAAACGCCGGCATCCTCAGTCGTGACGCCGTAGAGGACGTCGACGTTCTCCATCGTGCCCTTGCGGTGCGTGACGACGATGAACTGCGTGCGGTCGGCGAGCTCGCGCAGGTAGTGGCCGAAGCGCACGACGTTCGCCTCGTCAAGCGGCGCGTCAATCTCGTCGAGTACGGAAAATGGCGACGGCTTGTAGTGCAGGCAGGCGAAGAGCAGCGCGATGACGGTCAGCGCGCGCTCGCCGCCCGAGAGCGCCGAGAGGTTCTGTCGCTTCTTCTTCGGCAGCGTCACGAGGATGTCGATGCCGCTCGCGAGCATGTCGTTCTCGTCGAGCAGCTTGAGCTCCGCCTTGCCACCGCCGAAGAGCTTCGTGAAACTCTCCTGGAAATATTCCTGGATTTTTGCGAACGCCTCGCCGAACTGCTTCGTCATCGTCGCGTCCATTTCCGCAAGCAGCGTCTCAAGGTTCGCGCGCGCCTTGCGCAGGTCTTCCGTCTGCGCCTCCATGAAGTCATGGCGCTTTTTCAGTTCTTCGTATTCCGTGACGGCGTTCGGGTTGATAGGGCCGAGCGCCTTCATCTTTTCTTCGAGCTCCTGCATCTTCGGCTGGAGCTCTTCGGGCGGGAGGTCGAGCGCTTCTTCGGCCGCGCGTTCAGCTGTCAGGCCATAGTCCGAAAACATCGCCTTCTCACATTCGTCGATGGCGAACTGCGCTTTCGAGACGGCGAGTTCCGCGGCATGGAGCTTGTCCGTCAGCCGCGCTGCCTCGCGCGCATGCTTCTTGATGGTCTTCTCGATGTCCTGCGCGGCCGCCATCTTGTCCATCTTTTCCGCATAGAGGCGGTCGTGCGCGGAACGGAGCTCCATCTGCTGCTCGGCGAGGCTGCCTTCCTCTTCTTCGAGCGCGGCCAGACGCTCGGCGCTCGTGGCTTCGAGCGCTTTCTGGTCTTCCGTCTCCTGTTCGACGCCAGCGAGCTCCTGCTCGCGCTTCGCTTTTTCTTCTTTTTTCGCCCGCAAAAGGTCGGCATCGCGCTCGCACTGGACGGTCAGCACGGCACGCTTCGTCTCGCGGTCATGCAGCAGGGCTTCGAGGTCGTCGGCGTCTTCCATGAGGTCGTCGATGTCTTCCTGCTGTGCGGCGCAGGCTTTCTGCGCTTTTTCGAGCGCTTCCTGCGTCGCCCGCGCGGCTTCGCGCGCTTCGGAGCGCTGTTTCTGCGCCTTGGCAAACGAGGTCTCGGCGGCAACATGCTGCTGCTGCTGCTCGGCGATCGCTGCTTCCTGCTCGCTGGCCGCTTCTTCGGCCTTCTTCCGCGCGACGCGGAGTTCGGCCATCTCGACATTTGCCTGCTGGAGGCGCTTTTCGAGGTCTTCGGCCTTGCGCTGGCAGGTGCTGTACGCCGCACGCGCGTCATCTTCTTCTTTTTGGCGCGCAGCAGTTTCTTTTGCGGCCGCTGCCTGCTCTTTTTCGAGCGCGGCGATTTCGCCCTGCCGCCCGAGGTAGCTGCCTTCCTTGTGGCCGCGGCTGCCGCCCGTCAGGGAGCCGCCAGGGCTCAGGAGTTCGCCGTCGAGCGTGACGATGCGCAGCCGGTAGCGCGTTTCCCGCGCGATGGCGAGCGCATGGTCGAGCGTATCGACGACGAGCGTGCGCGCGAGCAGGTGGTCAGCGACGCGGCGGTATTTCGCATCGGTCGTGACGAGCTCGTTTGCCCAGCCGACAGCGCCCGTCATGCTTCGCACAGCGTCGGCATCCGACGGCTGGCGCACCTGGATTGTCGAGAGCGGCAAAAATGTCGCGCGGCCGAGCTTCTGCGCCTTGAGGTAGCCGATGGCCGCTTTCGCCGTCTCCGTGTCCTCGGTGACGATGTGCTGCTGGCTGCCCGCGAGCGCGGTGCTGAGTGCCGTGACATATTCCTCCGGCACGGTCAGGAGTTCGGCCACAGCGCCTGCAACGCCTTTGTGCCACGGCGCGGTGCTCTTCAGCACGGCGCGCACGGCGCGGCCGAAGCCTTCATACGACTGCTGCATGTGGCGCAGGATCTGGAGCTTGTCGGCCGTGCGCTTTGCCGCGCGCGCCGCCGTCTCGCGTGCTTCCTGCGCCGCTTCGAGCGCGCTCTGCGCCGCCTGCATGGCAGCTGCATTCTCGTTTCCGGCCTTGAGGCACTTGTCGCGCTCCTCTTCGCTTTTTGCGAACTTTTCCGCGAGACCATCACGCTCTTCGCGGAGTGCGTCAAGCCGTTCCTTTGCCGCGGCCAGTGCTTTCTCGCGCTCGCGCTTGCCCGCGCCGCCGAGCTCGATGTCTTTTTCGAGCACGGCGATGGCCTGCTGCTGCTCCGTGAGCTTTGTCTGGAGCTTGGCGGCCTCAGCGTCGAGCCCTTCAGCGACCTTCCGTGCTTCCGTCGCGCGTTCCCGGAGGGCGCGGAGCTTGCCGCGCTCCTCTTCGATGCGTTCGTCAGCAGCCGCCGCGTCTTTCTTCCCCTTCGCGACGGTCTCGGTCAGGCGGCCGATGTCGCCTGCCGCGCGCACGAGTTCCTGCGTGATGGCAGTCTTGCGCGCCGCGAGGCGCTCGCGCACCGACGCGCTGTTCTCCGTGCGTTCGCGCAGTGTCGCGAGCTCGGCCGTCACGCTGTCCACCTGCTTCTGGAGTGCCGCGCCCTTCTCGCCTTCCTTCTGCATATCCTGCTCGATAGCGACGATGGCGGCCTGCGTGCGCTCTTTTTCGGCCTCGGCCGTGCGCGCAGCCGTCTCGGCGGCCGTCTTCTCGGTCTCGGCGCCCTGCCGCTCCGTTTCGGCCTGCGTGCGCTTTGCTGTCAGGCTTTCATGCTGCTGGCTCAGGCTCGTCAGGCGGCATTTCTTGTACGTGCCCTCGAGTTCCTGATATGTCCGCGTGCGCTCGGCATGCGCGGCGAGCGGACCGAGCTGGCTCTCGATTTCCTGCTGGATGTCGCCGACGCGCACGAGATTCTTTTCCGTGTCGTCGAGCTTCTTGAGCGCTTCTTTCTTGCGCGCCTTGTACTTCGTGATGCCTGCCGTTTCCTCGAAGAACGCACGGCGTTCCTCCGGGCGGCTGTTCAGGATGTCGTCGATGCGGTTCTGACCGATGACGCTCATGCCTTCGTGGCCGATGCCCGTGTCGGCGAAGAGCTGGTAGATGTCCTTGATGCGGCAGCGCGATTTGTTGAGATAGACCTCGCTCTCGCCGCTGCGATAGAGGCGGCGCGTCACGACGACTTCGGCGAAATCGACGGGCAGCGTGCCGTCCGTGTTGTCAAAGACGAGCGAGACCTCGGCGACGCCCAGAGGCTTCCGTGCCGCGCTGCCCGCGAAGATGATGTCCTCGGCCTTGCCTGCGCGCAGGTTGCGCACGTTCTGCTCGCCGAGCACCCAGCGGATGGCGTCGGTGATGTTGCTCTTGCCGCTGCCGTTCGGCCCGACGATGGCCGTGACGCCCTTGTCGAACTCGATGACGACCTTGTCGGCAAAAGACTTGAAGCCGTAGGCCTCGAGACGTTTGAGCTGCATAAAGATAACCTCTTATTTCTGGAAGAAATGCTTCTTGAAATCCGGCGTGCTCGTATAGTGGTGCATGAAATCCATGAAGCGGTTGTCGATGGCAGAAAACGTCTTGTGCGAGCCCCAGTAGAGCGAGATGTGGAGGTCGATGGACGGGTCGGTGTCCCGGCGGGCGAAAATCTTCTCGCCATGCGTGACGAATTTCGGCAGGATGGCGATACCCGTGCCATTCGCGACGAGCTGCTTGATGGTCTTAAGCTGCGACGTCGAGAGCACGATGTCGGGCGTGAAGCCATGCTGCGTGCAGCAGTCGAAGACGGACTGGTACTGGAACGTATGCGGCTGCTGCATGATGAATTTTTCGCGGCGCAGGCGGCCGAACGGCACGGTTTCGAGCGCGGCAAGCGGATGGCCCTCCGGCAGGCAGAGGCCCATCTCATCCTTCATGATGAGGAATTCATTTTCGACGACGTCATCGGGGCTCGCGAGCACGATGCCGAAATCGAGCTCGCCGAGGTCGGCCTGTTCGCGCACTTCCATAGAGTCGCTGAGCTCCTGGACGTCGAGCGTGATGTCCGGATAGACCGTGCGGAATTTCGTGAAGAAATCCGGGAAAAGATAACCCTCGACCATCGGCGGGATGCCGAAGCGAATCGTGCCGCGCGCCTCGCTGTGGAAGCGCTGCATGTCCTGATAGGCCGCCTGCACGTCGCGCATGATGCGCTGTGCGTGAATCAGGAACGTGCGCCCCTCCTCCGTGAGCTGCACATGCTTCTGGCTTCGGTCGATGAGTGTGAGCTTCAGCTCGCCTTCGAGCGACTTGATGGCCTTTGTGACCGACGGCTGCGAGACATGGAGCACCTCCGCTGTGCGCGTGAAGTTCTCGAGCTCGCTGATCGTGACGAAATACTCCAGCTGTCGAAATTCCATCGGAATTCTCCTCTCATAAATCAATCAGTTCATTCATCAGTTCCAATATAGCCCTGCTTGTTTCGTATCGCGGGCTTTCTTTCTATATTATATGCGTTCCATTCCATTTTATCATAGCTCAGAGTTATTGTCTACGAAAATACAACGAATAAAAATGCCGCTGAGTCAGAAAATATGACTCAGCGGCAATCGTATAAAAGTCAGGCTTCGAGTGCGCCGACCAAATCTTTTACATTTGCGATGCCATGGCGTTCGAGGTAGCTGTCCAGCTCCTCAGCGACTGTCACGACGGCGCGCGGGTTGCGGAAGTTCTCAGCGCCGACTTCGACGGCAGACGCGCCTGCGAGCAGGAACGCGACGGCGTCCTCGCCTGTCTGGATGCCGCCGCAGCCGATGATGGGGATGCTGACCGCTTTTGCTGTCTGCCAGACGAGGCGCAACGCGAGCGGACGGATGCAGGCGCCGCTGAGGCCGCCCGTGATGTTGCCGAGCAAAGGCTTCCTGCGCTCGACGTCAATCGCCATGCCCATGAACGTATTGCAAACCGTCAGCGCATCTGCGCCCGCCGCCTCAACGGCTTTCGCCATGACCGTGATGTCCGTGACATTCGGCGAGAGCTTGACGATGACGGGCTTCTTCGTATGCGCCTTGACCTCTGCGGTCACGCTG
>ONJV01000103.1 GCA_900318215.1 uncultured Veillonellaceae bacterium | reverse complement strand
CGCCTTCTTCTTCTGCGCCTTGGCCTTGGCCTCGGGCTTCGCTTCCTCCTGCGCAACAGCTGCCTGCGTCGAAGCCTTGAGAGCGCGGCCGATGAAGAAGCAGAGCGCGGCGAGCGCGAAGAACGGGACGCCCGGCAGACCCGGAACGATGGCGAAGAACGCCAGCACGCCCGACAGGATGAAGAAGATGCGGTCGTTGCGGAAGAGCTGCGACACCATGTCGGCACCGAGGTTGCCCTCTGCACCGGCGCGCGTGACGATGAGGCCCGTCGCCGTCGAAATGAGCAGCGCCGGAATCTGCGAGACAAGGCCCTCGCCGACGGTCAGCAGCGTGTACTGCTGGAGTGCCTGCACAGCCGAGAGGTTGCGCTGCAGCATGCCGATGACGAAACCGCCCGTGATGTTGATGAGCATGATGACGATGGCCGCGATGGCATCGCCCTTGACGAACTTCGAAGCACCATCCATAGCGCCGAAGAAGTCCGCTTCGCGCTGAATCTTGACACGCCGTTCCTTTGCCTGTGCGTCCGTGATGGCGCCCTGGTTCAGGTCGGCGTCGATGGCCATCTGCTTTCCTGGCATGGCATCGAGGGTGAAGCGGGCAGAGACTTCTGCGACACGCTCGGAACCTTTCGTGATGACGATGAAGTTGATGCCGACAAGGATGATGAACATGATGAAGCCGACGACTGGATTGCCGCCGACAACGAAGTTGCCGAATGCCGTGATGACCTCGCCTGCGAAGCCGTCCAAGAGAATCAGTCGCGTCGACGAAATGTTCAGCGCGAGGCGGAACAGCGTCGTAATGAGTAAGAGCGACGGGAAAATCGACAGGTCGAGCGCTTCCTTGTTGTAGATGACCGACATGATGACAAGGAGCGCGATCGTGATGTTGAGGCAGATCAGGAGATCGAGAAGCAGCGTCGGCAGCGGGATGATCATCATGACAACGATGATGATGATTGCCACGGCGATGAGCACGTCGCTGTACTTCTGGATGAAGCTGCCCTTGCCGAAAACGCCGGCGGGTGCAGCGATGGGTGATGCTGGCATAGACTACTCCTTCTCAAAAAATCCTGTCCCTGAGGGCAATCAGGCGCGACGGCGCCGGTGCTTCAGCCGATAGACATAGGCGAGCACTTCGGCAACCGACTGGTAGAGCTCGCGCGGCACGAAATCGCCGACCTCGGCCGAAGCATACAGCGCACGCGCGAGCGGCCGGTTCTCGACGAGCGGCACGTCGTTCTCGCGTCCGATGCTCTTGATCTTCTGCGCGACGAAATCCGCGCCTTTCGCGATGACCTGCGGCGCGAGCATGCCCTTCTCGTACTTCAGCGCCACAGCGAAATGCGTCGGGTTCGTGACGATGACGTCCGCCTTCGGCACTTCCTGCATCATGCGGCTCATGGCCATCTGGCGCTGTTTCTGGCGAATCTTGCCCTTGATCTGCGGATCGCCTTCCGTCTGCTTGAACTCATCCTTGACTTCCTGCTTCGTCATCATCAGGTCCTGCGTCGTCTGCCATTTCTGATAGCCGTAATCGAGCAGCGCGATGATGAAGATGACGCCGATGACCTGGAAGGCTAATGCGAAAATGATGTCGGAAATCTTCGAGAGCGACGTCGCGAGGTCGTAGAAGATGAACTGCGGCATCGTGAAAATCTCATCCTTGAGATAATTGTAGATGAAGAAGCCGATGATGGCAATCTTCAGCAACGATTTCACGAGCTCGACGAGCGAGCGCTTCGAAAACATGCGGCCGACGCCGTTGATCGGGTTGAGGTTGTCGAGCTTCGGCTCGAGCTTCTCCGTGCTGAAAATCAAGCCCGTCTGCGCGAGGTTGATAGCGAGGCCGACCGCCATGACGGCGAGCATGATCGGCATCGCCGTCTTCGCGATGATGATGACGACACCGATGAAGAGCGTCAGCACATTCTCGACATCGACCGTCTGATTCAGATGGCTGAAGATGTAGACCGTGTACCCTGCAATCGTGTCATAAATCTGCTCCCAGAGCACCTTGATGACCGCGAAGCCAATCAGCAGCACGAACGCCGTACTGAGCTCCTGGCTCTTGCCGACCTGGCCTTTCTTGGCTGCGTCGGAACGCTTCTTGGCCGTCGGCTCCTCGGTCTTGTCGCCATCTGCGAAGCGCTGCAGGTCAAAGCGGAACCGCGCGTCCGGCTTCTTTGCCATCGCGTCTTTGCCGCTATTGCAGAGCTTGCAAGGCAATCGAAATCTTTCCATACATTTCATCAAACATGCCACCTAGGAACATCACATAGAACGGCAGGAGCATCGCGAGGATGCTGACGCCCACCATGAGCTGCAGCGGGATGCCGACAACGAAGATATTCATCTGCGGCATCGTGCGCGCAAGGATGCCGAGCGCGACGTTGACGAGCAGGATGGCAAACGTGACAGGCATCGCTATCTTCATGCCCGTGACGAAGATGCCATTCGTGAAATTCACCATGATCATCGTCAGCGACAAGTTCGGCTGCATCGTCAAAAGCGGCACGACGCGGAAGCTCTCCGCGAGCGCCGTGATGATCATGTGATGGCCGTTCGTCACGAGGAAGACGATGATGCCGAGATTATAAAGAAAACTTCCGATGAGCGGAATCTGCTGACCGGAAGTCGGGTCCATGACATTGACGACAGCAAAGCCCACCTGCATATCCATGACCTTGCCCGCCATGTGGATTGCCGAAAAGCAGACATAGGCAACGAAGCCGATGAGCCAGCCGATAAAGAGTTCCTTGAGGACGGCGACCGTGTACATGAGCACGGACGTCGGCGCATCGACAGGGCCGAGCCCATCCACGACCGGGAACAGCACGACAGCAAACATGAATGCTGTTGCCGCGCGCACCATGATCGGGATGTTGAGGCTGCCGAAGAACGGCGCAATCAGGAAGATGCCGCTGCACCGCGTGAGCATGAGCAGGAAGACCGCTGCATGATCCTGCAGCAACGTGAAAAGATCCATGCCCCGCTCCTTCAGCCGAGATAGGCCGGCAGATTGATGAAGACGTTCCGGCAGTATTCCACCATGATGCGCAGCATCCACGGGCCGAAAATCAGGATGGCCACGAAGACCGCGATGATTTTCGGGATGAATGCGAGCGTCTGCTCCTGGATGGACGTCGTTGCCTGGAACACGCTGACCGCAAGGCCGACGATGAGGCCGAGGCCGAGCATCGGCGCCGAGACGAGCAGCACAATCATCAGTGCTTCCTGTCCGAGCTGGATGACGAGATCACCAGACATGCACGAGCGCCTCCTACTTGAAACTCACGATGAGCGACTGGATGAGCAGATGCCACCCGTCGACCATGACGAAGAGCAAGATCTTGAACGGCAGCGAAATCATGACTGGCGGCAGCATCATCATGCCCATCGACATCAGCGTACTTGCGACAATCATGTCGATGACGATGAACGGGATGTAAATCATGAAGCCGAGCTGGAACGCTGTCTTGAGCTCGCTGATGATGAACGCCGGAATCAGCGTCATCGTCGAGACATCTTCCTGCGACTCCGGCCGCTCTGCATCCGAGAGGTTCACGAACAGCGCGAGGTCAGACTCGCGCGTCTGCTTGAACATGAACTCGCGAAGCGGCTGCGCCACATTGTCGATGGCCTGTTCCTGCGTGATCTGGCCCGCGAGATATGGCTGGATGCCCTGCTCGTTCGCCTGGCCCCAATACGGCGCCATGATATAGAACGTCAGGAACAGCGAAAGCGCGATGACAACCTGGTTCGGCGGCACGTTCTGCGTCGAGAGCGCGTTGCGCAGGAAACCGATGACGACGACGATGCGGACGAACGACGTCGTCATCATGAGGATGCCCGGCGCGAGCGACAGGATGGTCAGGAGCGCCATGATCTGGAGCGTCACAGACACATCCTGCGGCCCCGACGCCGTTCCGACGCTGAGGTTCACGCTCGGCACGGCAGATGCCGCACTCGCGACGCCGCCGCCGACGGCGAGCGCAGCAGCCAGTGCTGCGCCCGCGATGCCGAAGAGCATCTTCTTCCCTCTCAAGCTTCCCAACTCCATCCTCATGACTTGCGGAACCGCGAAACAAAGTCCGCGAGGGCTCCGAGCTGCGACGTGAACATCGTGCCCTCCGCCTGCTGCGGCAGGAGTGCGCTCTCACGCTCGAGCGACTCGATCTCGCGGGGGTCCGTGATTTCGGCGAGCATCGAGACATTCGACTCTGTCACGCCGAGCAGGAACGTCCTGCCTGCAATCTCGACGACCGCCGCCGAGCTCTTCGGCCCGAGCGGCAGCGAGACGAGCAGGCGGCCGCCATGACGAGAGACCGACTTGCCGAAATGTCCGCCGACGAAACGGGCAACAAAATAAGCCATCACCACGACGAATCCGAAGATGACCAGAAGGCTCAGAAGATACGCGAGCGTGGACCACCAGGAAACCGGGGATGGCCTTGGATCCGGATTCTCATAACCAGACAGATACCCCGATGAGCTGGCGGCATCCGCCGCCCATGCGGAATCCTGCAGGATAAAGACGCAAATGACGGCCAACGCCGTCACCTGCATCCACATGATCTTCCTATTCATCAGCCGACTGCTTTGCGCACAGCCTCAAGCACACGGTCCGCCTGGAACGGCTTCACGATGAAGTCGCGTGCGCCGGCCTGGATGGCCTCGATGACCATAGCCTGCTGGCCCATCGCGCTGCACATGACAATCTTCGCGTTCGGATCGACCTTCTTGATCTCCTTGACCGCGCTGATGCCATCCATTTCCGGCATCGTGATGTCCATCGTGACGAGGTCCGGCTTGAGCTCCTGATACTTCTCGAGTGCCTTCATGCCGTTCTCGGCTTCACCGACGACTTCATAGCCGTTCTTCGAGAGGATGTCTTTCACCATCATGCGCATGAATGCTGCATCGTCTACGACTAAAACACGTACTGCCATCTTCCATCTCTCCTCATACTTTGAATAGTTTCCCTGAAATGTCCTTCTGTGTTTTCTTTATTATATCGGAAATCGCCGCGCTTGCCAATAGGAAGCTGCTTACTGGAGACTTGCAGCGCGCTCCGCCGGGCTGGCGATATCCGTGATACGCACACCGAAGTTCTCATCAATGACAACGACTTCGCCCTTCGCGAGATATTTGCCATTGACCATGATGTCGACCGGTTCGCCCGCGAGACGCTCCAGCTCGATGATCGAGCCGTTCGTGAGTTCGAGGACGTCCTTGATGGACTTCCGTGTGCGGCCGAGCTCGACCGTGATCTCAAGAGGCACATCGAGGATGAGCCCGATGTTCGCATCGTTCACAGGGACCGGGCCCGTCGCGAGCGGCGTGAACATCGCAGGCTGCACCGGAGCAGCCTGCATCTGCGGCTGCTGGTACATCGGCGGTGCCGCGTACGCCTGCGGCTGCGAGGCTGCATACTGCGGCTGCGGTGCGGCCATCTGCGGCTGCGGCATCGGTGCGGGCTGCGGCATGGGCGCCGGCTGCGGAGCCGGTGCAGGTGCTGCGGCTGCCGGTGCCGGAGCTGCAGCCGGTGCAGGTGCTGCGGCCGGTTCCGGCTCTGGCGCCGCTTCCGCACCGCCGCCCATCAGCGACTCCACCATTTCCTTCGCAACATGGACTGGCAGGATCTGCATGATCTCGCTGTCGATGAGGCCATCGACCTCCATGCGGAACGAGACGCGCACAATCGGCTCATCCTGGCCGACAATCTCCGTGACCTTGTCTTCAGAACCGAGGTCAATGAGGTTGACCTTCGGGGGCGAAATATCGATTTTCTTGTTGAACATCGTCGAGAGCGACGTCGCGACGGTGCCCATCATCTGGTTCATCGACTCGCCGACGGCGCTCATCGCAATCTCGCCGATTTCCGTATCCGGATTCGTGCCGTCACCGCCCATCATGAGATCGGCGATGATGGCCGCATCCTGTGCCTGGATGGCGAGGACGTTGTTGCCGTCGATACCGATGGTATACCCGACCTCCACAATGAGGTACGGCATCGGATAGTGCTCCTTGATGAGCGACATCGTCGAAACCGCGACCGACGGGGTCGTGATGTTCACCTTGTGTCCAAGAAGCACGGAAAGCGTCGTTGCGGCGCTGCCCATCGAGATATTGCCAATCTCGCCGAGCGCATCTTTCTCGGTATCCGAGAGGACTCCTTCGAATTGAGATGAATCGTCCGAGGTCTCTCCCGCTGCCGGAGCCTCGGGAGCTGCCTCTGCAGCAGGAGCCTCCGCGCCATCGGCTGCCGGTGCGTCCGTTGCCGGAGCATCACCGCCATCCGCATTCGAGACGCCGCCATTCAAGAGGGCGTCAATCTCCTCCTGCGAGATCATATCATCACTCATCCGTATCTTCATCTCCTTCGCTATTTAAGATTCGCGTGACCTGTACGGCCATCCTCTTGCCCGCCGTACCGGGGCGGCACATGAATTTCGGCCGCTTGCCGACCAGCACGGGCAAATCATCCTTGACTTTCGTATCGAGCTGCAATACATCGCCGAAACCGAGATTGAGAAACTCCTGAATCGAGATTTCGAGGCGTCCGAGCTCCACAATCATGGGGACGCGCGTACGCTCGATCTTCTTCTGCAAGAGTGCAATCTGCTCGGGGTTCGCTTCATCCTTCGAGACGGAAGAAGCGACCCAGAACGTCGTCGTGAGCTTCGACATGATTGGCTCGAGGACGAGATATGGGATGCAGATGTTCATCATGCCTTCGACATCGCCAATCTTCATCTGGATTGTGACGATGACGACCATGTCGCTCGGCGGAACAATCTGCGTGAACTGCGGGTTGGATTCTGTCGCCTCAAGCCTCGGATCGAACTCGCAGACGGTCTTCCATGCGTCCTTGAGTTCGCCCATCGCCGTATTGATGAGGCGCTTCATGACGGTCTCCTCGATTTCCGTCAGGACGCGGGGCTTGATGCTCGCCCGTCCTTCGCCGCCGAAGACGCGGTCGATGAAGGCGAACGCAATCTCCGTATTGACCTCCATGATGATGTTGCCCTTGAGCGGTGGCACCGCAAGGATGCTGATGACGCTCGGGTTCAGGAGGGACTGGACGAATTCCTGATATGTCTGCTGCTCGACCGAGGCCACTTCTACGCTGACCATCGTCCGCAAATGCGTCGAAAGGTACGTGTTGAGCATGCGCGCGAAGCTCTCGTGGAGCATCTGCAACGTCCGGATCTGGTCCTTGGAGAACTTGTCCGGCCGCTTGAAATCATAGACCTTGATTTTCTTCTGCTCGTCTTCTGCCTTGACTTCCTCTGCGGAGACCGTACCATCAGAAAGCGCGGACAGCAGCTTATCTATCTCAGACTGAGATAAGACTTCATCTGCCAATCTTCGTCCTCCTTTCTGCTGTTCTGCGGTACTTCATCACTGGAGCAGGAAGCTCGTGAAATAGACGTCATAAACAGAGCCCTGGCCGAGCTTGTCATTGAGCTCGTCCTTGATCTTCTTCTTCATGTCATCCTGCTTCGTCGCGTCAAACTCGTCGAGCTTGGCGCTGCGAAGGATCTGCATCGTCGTGTCGAGGATTTTCGTCTCCGCCATCGGCTGGAGCTTGCCATCGTCCGTGATGTTGTCCTTCTTGCCGGGGTTCATCTCGAGGACGATGCCGGCCTTCAGGAACTTGCCGGCCTTGACGCCGCCGACATTGACCATGATGCCTTCCTTCGCATCACCAAGCTTCACGAACTTCCCTGGGTCGTGATGCTCTGAGACACTGGACTCCGTAGCAGTGTCGGCCATCATCTTCGTTGTGACGAAGAACGAGATGCCGCATGCCAGCGCGAGTCCGATGATGACGAGAACCACGACGAGGATGATTGGAGACTTCTTCTTCTTTTCCTCGGGCGGTGCCGCTTCTGGCGCAGGTTCCTTCTTTTCGTCAGCCATCTACTGATCCCTCCATTGTTTCTATCCCACAGAGACTCAAAACTGGTGCAGCGCGCGACGGTATTTCATCACGCGCCGGACAATCTCGTCCATGGGCTCGTCGACGATGAGCTTCTTGCCATTCGTGAGTGTCACGACTGTATCCGGCGTTTCCTCAATCGTCTCGATGATCTCCGCATTGAGCACGAACTCACCTTTCTTGTTCGTCTTGGAATTGAATTTCGTCAGCTTGATCAAAGTATCATCTCCCGAATTCCCAGTTGAAATCCCCATATGATGAATGTATTCGTCATGAGGGGAGCTTTTCCCTTTTTCTATGGAAAAAAAGACATGGAAATTCTATTGAAAACTTCCTTGAAACTCTTTCAAGAATACCGCACGAAAACTGATTCGTCAAGCACTTCGGGACGATATGACTAAGAAAAACTTCCGCACAGAGCCAAAGAAAAAAGATGGCCCCGCAGGGAGCCATCTGGAAAAATTCAAAAGGTTCATGTGAAATCAGCGCTTCATGTTGATGAGCGTCTCGAGCATTTCGTCGCCGACCGTGATGATCTTGGAGTTCGACTGGAAGCCGCGCTGCGTGATGATCATGTCGGAGAATTCGTTCGCCACGTCAACATTTGACATCTCGAGCGCCGACGGCGTGATCGTAACGCCGAGATCGGAAGCCGTC
>ONJV01000058.1 GCA_900318215.1 uncultured Veillonellaceae bacterium | reverse complement strand
ATCCGCCGTCTTCGAGACGATGAAGCGGATTTTCTTTTCCTCGTTCGTGATGATGAGCTTGCGGGACTTGTCCGAAAGCCCTTCCGCCGTATAGCCGATTTTTTGGAAGAGCTCCGCCGACAGCCCGAAGAGCTTCCCCTTCGGCAGCGCCACCGTCAGATATTCCGAATCGCTTGTCTGCATAATATTCTTCCTTTATCTTGGTAAAGTGGTAATGTATGAATATGCCACTTATGATAACATGTCAACCTGTAAACGTCAAGGACTAATTCGCTTCATCTGCCAAGCGAAGCAATCGCAATTCCAACGAATCACCCATTTTAGCTATTTCATGATGACGTTCGATGATTTCGGCTTCTTCTGCCAGTCCGATTCCACGCAACAATTCCGCCCCGATCTTCGGATGATGGAAATACACCGCAAGCATTTTGCTCGTTCCATCCTCCGCCCACATCCGCGCACGCGCAGGGAAGAAGTGCACGGCCAGCACGCAGAACACTTTCCCGAAAATATCGAGGTCGCCTTTGCGGCGCCCGACATCATGCAGGAGCGCACAGCGCTCGAGCAGGCGAATATCTACCGTCGTCCCTTCTGTGCAGTGCTCTTCTGCCAGCTGCATCGCCGTCTGCGCGACGTTGAGTGCATGGCGCTGGTCAGCGCGGTGCATGCCATAGAACAGCGGCAACGCTTCCTTCGGCAGCACGCTTTCGACATAAGCCCGGTCTTCCGCCGTGACCTGCGCCGTGATGGCCCGCACGAACTGCCGGACGCGACCAATCATCCGGTTCACCCGAGATAGACGAGCGCGGCATAGCCTTTTTCCTGTTGCGCGGCCGCCGCATCCTCCTTCGTCATCGGCATGAGCGCAAGCTCCGCGACCTTGCCTTCGCTGCGCAGGCTCGAAGCGCGGTTGACAGCCTCCGCCTCCTTGCCCGCCGCATAGGCGACGAAGATGTCTTTCGCCTGCGCGGGCGCACCGATGCCCTGCCGCTCGAGCGCGAGCAGCACGCGCTCGATGCCGAGCGCGAAGCCCGTCGCCGGACAGGCGCAGCCGAAGTCCGAAAGCATGTGGTCATAGCGGCCGCCGCCCGCAAGTGGAAAGCCGAGCCCTGCCGTGTAGACCTCGAAAACCATGCCCGTATAATAGCTGAAATCGCGGATGAGGCCGAGGTCGAACCGCACGAACCGCTCCACACCATACGCCGCGAGCAGGCGGTAGACGGCGCTGAGATTGTCAAGCGCGCGGCGGCTCTTTTCGCCGAGCGCGAGACCGTATGCCTTCGTCAGGACTTCCTCGCCGCCCGAAAGCACCGGCAGCTGGCGCAGGTTCGTCTTTGCGGCCGCCGCAAGCGGCAGCTCGTCAATGGCCGCATCATACGCCACGAGGTCATGCTGCTCGAGCGCGTCCTTGAGCGTCTGCTGGTCGTCCTCGGAAATCCGGTACTGCTCCATGATGCCCGCCGCAAATTCGACCTGGCCGAGACAGACCTGAAACTTCTTGAGCCCCGACCGCAGCAGGCTCTGGATGGAGAGCGCGAGCACCTCCGCGTCCGCCGCTGCCGACGCGGAGCCAATGAGCTCGACGCCTGCCTGATAGAACTCGCACTGCCGTCCCATCTGGCTCTGTTCCGAGCGGAAGACGCTGCTGATGTACGAGAGCTTCAGCGGCAGCGGCGCATCCTTGAGGCGGCTGCCGACGACGCGCGCAATCGGCGTCGTCATCTCATGACGCAGCGCCAGCGTCCGCCCGCCCTTGTCAAAGAGCTTGAACAGCTGCGGCGAAAGGCTGCGCCCGCTGTCCATCGTCAGCGTATCGAGATACTCGATGGTCGGCGTCACGACCTCGTCATAGCCCCAGAGCGCGAAGAGCCGTGCCAGCTGCGTCTCGATGGCCCGCTTGCCCGTCGCCTCACCCGGCAGGTAGTCGCGCGTGCCGTAAGGGATTTCCAAAACCTGTTTCTCATTACCCATCTGCAATTCTCCCATTGAATTCATTTTTCTTCCCGCTTCGGCAGACGCCCGAGGATGATCTTGTAGCCATCCGCGCCATAGTTCAGGCAGCGCTTCACGCGGCTGATCGTCGCCGTGCTCGCGCCCGTCCGCGCGACGATGTCATCATACGTATGCCCCACGCTGAGCATCCGCGCGACCTCGAGCCGCTGCGACAGCGCCTTGAGCTCGCTGACCGTGCAGATGTCCTCGAAGAACTGATAACATTCCTCGATGGATTCCAGCGACAGCACAGCCTCGCACAGCTGCTCGCTGAGTTCATCCCGCAGTTTCGGATTTATCATGTATCTCCCCCCTGACTTTATTCCTTTACTTTGCGAAATTTGTTTCATTGTAACACGAATACGTCATCCATGCAAGCAAAAAGGACTGCCACAGATGCAGCAGTCCTTGAAAGACTTGAAAATCGTATCGTATTTACTTGTTCAGCGCAAATTTCACGACAGCTTCCATGCCGGGACGCAGCGCCACGGCGTCGTCTTTCGGCAGGGAGATCCTGACCGTGATGCGGCCGTCGTCGTCATCGGCACTGCCTTCGGTCGCAGTCGGGGCGGACTTCTGCGCGGCGGTGCCGCTGCTGCTTCCTGCAGAACTCGATGCATCGGAAGATGCACCGTCCTGCGAGGCAGAAGATGCATTATTGTCGCCCGCTGTCGCATCCTGCGTGCCGGTGCTCGCGTTATCCGAGCTCTCCGTCTGGCTTGCCGTATCGGCCGGATCCTTGATGTCGGTGACGGTGCCCTGATATTTCTTGCCGTCAATCGTATAGCTCACGAACTGACCGAGGCGGATGCTGCCTTTCTGGTTTGGCGAGAGCTTGGCCTCGACCCAGACGTCGGCATCGTCGCCGATGCTTGCGATGGTCTGACCAGCCTTGAGTTCCGTGCCTTCCTGCGTGTCATCGCTATAGTAGACCGTGCCTGCGACAGGTGCGACGATGTCCGTCGTCTGGGCATCCTGCTTCGCGTTCTCGAGCGCGGCTTCCGCCTGCTTGACGGCGAGCTCGGCCTGCTTGACAGCCTCGGGGTTCGGTGCCTGTGTCATCGTGCGCGGCACGGCGGATGGCGTCGGCGCAGAAACGACAGGTGCTGGTGTTGACGCAGAGGCTTCTGCCGCCTCGAGGTCGGCGGCCGCCTGGTCGCGCTGCTTCGCGCTGACGGCGCCCATCTGGAAGAGCTCGTTCATGCGGTTGAGGCGTGCGCGGGCATTTGCGACGGCCTGCGAGTTGCCAGAGGACTGCACGGGCGCAGGCGTCGGCACGGGCGCAGCATTTGCCTGTGGCATCGTGATGGTCTGGCCTTTCTGCACCTGCTCGAGGCTCTGTTTCGCGAGCGCGGCGTTCTGCTCGAGCTGTGCGATGTCTTCGTCCGTGACTTTCGCCTGCACGTGCGCAATGACGTCGCCAGCTTCGACATGGTCGCCATCCTGCGCGACGAGTTCCGTAATCGTGCCGTCGGCTTTCGCCTTGACGCCGACCATCGTGCTTGCGACTTTCGCGTCATAGACCGTCAGGCCCTTCTGGCTGTGCTGGTACGCCCAGACGCCGCCCGCGCAGAGAATCGCAATCACGATGAGCGCGATGGGGCCGAACTTCATGACTTTCTTGACTTTTTCTGTGATATCGACTTCCAAAATGGAAACCTCCTGTGCTTTGGAGAAGCGTTGAAAAAGCCCTCCCGCGAGGGGAGGACTCATCCGTTTTCATCAAAAGCTCAGCCGAGCTGTGCTTTCAGAACTTCGACAGCCTTGTCGAAGGCTTTCGGCAGGGCATCCGGGTTCTTGCCGCCGGCCTGTGCCATGTCGGGACGGCCGCCGCCGCCACCGCCGACAATGGCTGCTGCTTCCTTGATGACCTTGCCCGCATGGACGCCTTTCTTGACGGCATCTTTCGAAGCCTTGACGACGAGGCTGACCTTGCCGTCATTGACGCAGGCGAGCACGACGACGCCGCCGTCGAGCTTGTCAGCCGAAAGGTCGGCAACTTCGCGGAGCTCGTCCATGCTGCCTGCATGCGCGACGCCGCAAGCGACCGGCACGCCAGCGATGTCTTCGACAGAGGCGAGCAGCTTCTTGGCATCTGCCTTCTCGCGCATCTCGGCAACTTCGGCGAGCTGTGCGTCCGCTGCCTTCTTCTCTTCGAGAAGCTTGTCAATCGCGGCCGGGACATCATCTTCCGACGCTTTGAGCTTCGCTGCTGCTTCGGCGAGCTTTGCGGCCTTTGCGTTCATGTAGTCGAGCGCAGCCTTGCCCGTCAGGGCCTCGATACGGCGCACGCCCGAAGCGACGCCCGTCTCGGCGACAATCTTGAACGCACCAATCTGGCCGATGTTCTTGACATGCGAGCCCGCGCAGAGCTCCATCGAGAAGCCCGGTACCTTGACAACGCGCACGACATCGCCGTATTTCTCGGAAAACAGCGCCATCGCGCCCGCTTTCTTCGCCTCGTCGAGGTTCATGTGCGTGATTTCGACGTCGATGCCCTTGAGGATTTCGTTGTTGACGAGCTCCTCGACATCGGCGAGCTGCTGTGCCGAGACCGGCTCGAAGTTCGTGAAGTCGAAGCGCAGGCGCTCCGGCGTGACGGACGAACCAGCCTGATTGACCTGGTCGCCGACGACGCGCTTGAGCGCAGCCTGCAGCAGATGCGTTGCCGTATGGTTGCGAGCCGATGCGAGCTTCTTCGTCTGATCGACTTCGATTTTGACCGTGTCGCCGACCTTCAACTGGCCTTCCTCAACATACGAGATATGATAGACCGTGCCGTCCGGCAACTTCTTCGCGTTCGTCGCATGGATGCGGCCGAACTCGGAGAGCAGATAGCCCTCGTCGCCAACCTGTCCGCCGCCTTCTGCATAGAACGGCGTCTTCTCGAGGATGATGCCGGCTTCTTCGCCGTCATGGATTTCGGAGGCCAGCTTGCCGTCTTTCCAGATGGCAACGACCTTTGATTCCTTCGCCTCGGGGTCAACGGCAAGCTTCGAGACGTCGATGCCCGAGAGATCCGGCACCTGCACGCGGATGTTGGCCGCACGAGCGGCACGCGCGCGCTGACGCTGCTCTTCCATCGCCTTGTCAAAGCCGTCCTTGTCGAGGTCAAGACCCTGCTCGTGAAGGATTTCCTCCGTAAGCTCCCACGGGAAGCCGAACGTATCATAGAGGCGGAAGCCGATTTCGCCCGGCAACGCCTTCTTGCCTGCGGCCTTGAGTTCGTCGATTTCCTTGTTCAGGAGATCCATGCCCTGGTTCAGTGTCGCGGCAAAGCGGTCTTCCTCGATGCTGATGACCTTCTTGATGTAGTCATGCTTTGCAACGAGCTCGCCGAAGTCGCTGGCATCTTTGTAGATTTCAACGACCGCATCGACGGCGCCCTCGAGGAACTTGCCCGTGATGCCGAGCATGCGGCCATGACGGATGGCGCGGCGCAGGATGCGGCGCAGCACGTAGCCGCGGCCTTCGTTCGACGGCAAGATGCCGTCCATGATCATGATGGCCATAGAACGCGCGTGGTCGGCGATGACCTTCAGAGAGACGTCTTTTGCCTCGTCCTCGCCGTATTTGACGCCCGAAACCTTCGAAGCGTATTCGATGATCGGATAAAGGAGGTCGGTCTCGAAGTTCGTCTTCTTGCCCTGCACGACGGACGCGAGGCGCTCAAGGCCGCAGCCCGTATCAATGTTCTTGTGTGCGAGGTCTTTGTACGAGCCATCTTCCTGGCGGTCATACTGCGTGAAGACGAGGTTCCAGATTTCGAGGTAGCGGTCACAGTCGCAGCCGACACCGCACGTCGGCTTGCCGCAGCCGCGCTCGGGGCCGAGGTCGATGTAGATTTCGGAGTCCGGGCCGCACGGGCCAGGGCCGATTTCCCAGAAGTTGTCATCGAGCTTCACGACATGATCCTGCGGGAAGCCCGGCTGGGACTTCCAGATCTCGATGGCTTCGTCATCGTCCGGATAGACCGTGACCCAGAGCTTGTCTTTCGGCAGCTCGACGACTTCCGTCAGGAACTCCCATGCCCAGGGGATGGCTTCGCCCTTGAAATAATCGCCGAACGAGAAGTTGCCGAGCATCTCGAAATACGTCTGATGGCGCGCCGTGCGGCCGACGTTCTCGATATCGCCCGTGCGCACGCAGCGCTGGCTCGTCGTCACGCGCGTGCGAGGCGGCTTCATCTTGCCCGTGAAGAACGGCTTCAAGGGTGCCATGCCTGCACCAATCAGCAGCAGCGTCGGGTCGTCCTGCGGAATCAGAGAGAAGCTCGGGAGACGCAGATGCCCCTTCTTCTCTGCGAAGAACTGCAGATATGCTTCCCGCAGTTCGTTGCCTGTCATGTACTTCAAAACAATCTACCTCCAGAAGGTATTTTATGGAAACTGATGTTTCCGAATATCCACATAGTCACTAGAATATCACAGTTTCGACGCGAGGTAAAGCCTTTCCTTGCTCAATGGGCCGCTTGCAGGCCAGCGCTCCTGCGCAGTTCGTCCACAAGCTTCGCGACGAGGAGCGACTGCTCGTTGCTGCGGCGCACGGCCTCCCAGTCGCCTTCGGCAAAAATCTTCGCGAACGACTGGAACTCGCTCACCATGCGGTTCTCGTAACGATTCGATTCGACGACGCAGTCCTTGCCGTCCGCATGAAGGGTGACGCGCGGCAGCTCGTTCGGCGCACCCTCGAGCTCCATCCAGCCCCGCTCGCCCTGCACGACGGCAAAGCCGCGGCTCGCCGAATCCTTCGCGCCGACGGCTGTTGCAAAGAAAGCAGGATAGCGCAGCACAGTCACGCCCGAAGTATCGACGCCATTGAAACCGCGATTCGCCGTATATGTCCCCGACACTGGCGCACCGAACAGGCCGCAAATCAGGTTGAGATTGTAGATATTGATGTCATAGAGCGCGCCGCCCGCCATCGCGGGGTCGAATGCCGGCAGCACCATGCCCGCAAGATACTTGTCATAGCGACTCGAATACTGTGAGTAATTCGCCTGGACTGCGCGAATCGGGCCGAGCTGCGCCAGCGCGTCCTGCATCGCGCGGAAATTCGGCAGGTAGAGAAGCGTCACGGCTTCGAGAATCATGCAGTGCTTTGCCGCAGCAAGGTCGATGAGTTCTTTGACTTCCTCATACGTCGGCGCGAACGGCTTTTCGATGATGACGTTCTTCCCCGCCTCGAGCGCCTGCTTCGCATATTCATAATGCACCGTGTTGACGAGGCCGACATAGACAAAGTCCGCCGCATCCTCGGCGAGCAGCTGCGCATAGTCCGTCCAGACCTGCGGGATATTCCACTCTTTTGCGAGTGCTTCCGCTTTCGCGCGACTCTTCGGCCGCGCGAAGACGGACGTCAGCTCGATGTCTGGCACATGCCGGAGCGCATCGAGCGCGTCATGGACGATCTTTCCGGTCCCGATGATTGAAAGTTTCATTTTTTTCCCCTTCGCAGTTCCACTCGAATGAATTGCTATGCCCTACCTTCGCCACACCCCCAGTCCCTTCGGGCCAGCCCCCTCGGAGAGGGGGCCAAAGAGGGATCATTTAATCGCACTGAGATATTTCACACCTTTGATGTATGGCTTTCTCTCCGCATTTCGGTACGTCAACGTCGTCAGCACGACCTGACGCAGATAATGCTTGCCTGTCTCATCAAAATAACTGCTCATAGCCTGGAGCGCCATCGGCGTGCCGTCCGCATCGCGACCGATGTACATCATGACGTGCGTGTCATTCGAAAGCAGCGTGCCAACCGGGAAGCCGATGGTAAGCAGAGCAAGACGGGCATCTGTTTTTCCGTGCAGTTCGACGCGATACGGCAACGCCTGCCCTTGCACGTCAGCATCGCGCGGAATTTCGAGGCCCATGGAGCGATAGACATCGCTCGTGAACGCCGAGCAGTCGACACTGTCATCGAGCCCGCCCCAGCCATAGACATCACCGAGAAAACGAAAGCCCTGCCGCACGAAATTATTCTCCGTGCACGGCAGAAAGCCGTGATGCAGGTCATCATCAAAGACGGCAGTCTGCAGGTGGATGGCAAGCGTGCCATCCGGAGTGCGCGACGGCACCAGCAGCAGCGGCTCCCCGCCTGCTTTTCCCCGGCAGCCACGCAACGGGGCTCTTGCCAGCGGAATCTTCGCCCCCATTTGATAGGTCGCCGTCTTGCCAGCTGATTCGTCATAGAGCTTCCAGCGGTTTGCTGTCACGACGGCAAACTCCTTCGGCGCGGCAAACTGCATCCATGTCGCGCAATCCGTCAGCGCAAATGCGCGTTTCGAGAGCCAGCCTTCATAGTTCCGCATCACGACATGCGAAAATCTTCCATCGTCACTGTCCTCGTAAACGAGCAGCGGCTCGCACGGATCGACAGCCGTCGCCTGCTGCTCGTCGTAATGCGAGCCATCGGGCGGAACAGGCGTCAGGCGCAGATTCCCGCGCCGCGTCGCCACGCCATAGCGCACATCTTCCGCCACAGGTTCGCTTGCAAGGTCTTTGAGCGTCTCCGTCGCTTCGCGCATCTTTTCATTGAATGTCGCGATTTCCTCCTGTGAAAACAGCACGCGCTCCCCGTCCGGATTCCGCTCTGTCCAATACGACGCCTCCGCCCGTTCGTCCGTCACGGCAGGCGATGCGGCTTCGGCATGCGCTGCCATCTGCATCATCTGTGTACCACAAAAGCCGCCTGCGGGGCAGACGGCAATTGCCAACGCCATGCCGATGGCAGCTCCCATCTTTTCCATTTTACGGAAATGAACTGTCATAGCGATGACCTCCGAAATTTATTTTTCTGGCAGGACGACGCCGCCGATGAACATGCGATGCCACGGGAAGTAGAAGTCGAGGCGGTCGACGCCCGGGTATGGCGGCAGGTTCTGTGCCGCGAACTGGCGCAGCAGGCGCGTCACGCGCAGCTGCGTCGGCACTTCGTAGCGGCCGAGGTTCAGATAAACCTCAGGATTCATGAGCCACGAAAGCTGGTTTGTCACCTGCGTGCGCACGTTCGACTGATAGCCCCAGTCATCGAGATAGCGCTCGAGCAGCAGGCGGTCGACATCAGCGTCCGGCAGGCGGACGTTCAGCATGCCCTGGCCGAGCGCGAAACCGACGCTGTTCGTCGCCGTGTTCCAGCCTGCATAGCCATAGAGGCGGAACAGCAATGCGTTGTCGCGCAGGGCATTCATCAGCGCATTGTCCGAGCCATTCGTGCGCGTGATGTCCGCGATGGCCACGCGATGGCCAGCCGCGATGAAATTTTTCGCGAACTGCGCGAAGCTTGCTGCATCATAATAATCCGTGCCGTCGTTGTCCGCGTCATTTCCATAGCCCATGCGGCCATACGGCGGCGTATTCACGAGCAGCACGAGGTCGGCCTTCGACGGGTCGGGCACGGCGACCGCGCCTGCAATCAGGAGGTCGGAACGGATGGAATCGGCAATCGGTTCGTCGGAGTAATCCGGCACCATCGCACCGCCGACGCCCCAGTTGTACTGCACATTGACGAACGGCATCGTATGCGAAAGGTCGTTGACGGCCCGCGCGAGAAGCAGCATCGAAAACTCATCAATGCCCGCAAGCATCTGGAAGCGGCTGTCCGGCACATCGGCCGAATCCTCCGCGAGCTTGCGGCTCTCCATGTGCGTCGCCGAGAGCGGCGCATTGTCATCCTTGCCAAGCACGAAATAATCGAGCTGGCCCTGCCGCGCGAGGTCGATGAGCTTTTCGTCCACGACGAAATTCTTCTCGCGGCGGCCCATCCAGTCATCCCAGACGCCCGCTGGCACGGCAGCCGAAAGCGATTGGAGTTCCTGCTGCTCCGCCGGTGTCAGGCCGCTGGCATCCTTCTTGTCGAGCAGGCCCGACTTGCGGAAAATCTGCGAACCATACGTCAGATAATACGATGGTTCCTCACCGCCCGAAGCAGGCCCCGACGACGGCGTGCGCATGAGCGAGCCGAATGCGTAAACCTTCATCTTCGGGTTCAGTTTTTTGAGGCTCTCGATGCGGCCGACGCGCTCCGCGAGTTCCTCCTCGCTGAGTTCATGCTTCCGCGAGGCCACGAGGCCGCCATAGATGATCGAGTCCGTCGACACGACCGCCGCATCCGCGCGGACGGCCTGCGACGCAGCCCACTGCCAGAGCTCGTCAGGCTTCCCTTCTTCGAGACCGCCGAGCATCTCCTTCGGCGGCATCAGGACGGTGTAGCCGAGCTTTTCCACGGCCTCGGCCGACTGCTCGCGCGACGTCGGCCGGTCATCATGCGGCACGAAGAGAATCGTCCCCTTGCCCTGTGCGGCCTGCGTCTTCTCCGCTTCATTCTTTGCAGAACGCGCAGACGCGCAGCCTGCAAAACTCCCCATGACGATGGCCACAGTCGCGAACACAGCCACGAACATGCAAAAAAACTTCCAATATCGATTCTTATATCTATCTGTCCGACGGCAATTCATCCCGTGCGTCTCATTCCCCTCATGCTTCATTTGCGCGATGAAAAACCGCGCGTCGCTTTCTATTATAGCGCATGAGAGCAACAGACGCAAAATTTCAGGAAAAGACGTCACTCGTCATACGATTCCCCATCACTATCGCCAGCATCATCTTCCGCGCTCCCATAAATGATGGGCGAAATGCCATCCATCCAGAGCGCGGACGCCAGTGCGTCCTCCGGCGACCGCCCCATCTCAATCCACTTGCTCTGCGAGCGCCACCACATATAGGCTGCGATTTCATCCCGGTCATCGACGACATTGCCCGTCGGCACGAAACGGAACCGCGCAAGGAACTTCATCTCGCCGTCCCGCACGAATTTCACATCAGCATACCAATGATCCGTATACTCGAGCGTCTCCGGCATCAAATAATAATCCATCCCATCCGGTCCTTGGTAGACCCAGATGTCCTCCGCCGAAGCGCGGCCGGGCAGCAGCGAAAAAAATCCCAGCAACAGAGCGATGAACATGCCTTTGCAAATCCATTTTTTCAAGAAATAGTCCTCCCCTTTCATTTTCTCCATTCTACACGAAATCCCGGACATTTTACAGCCCGGGATTTGTTTCGCGTATTTCACAGATGTTTGAGGAAGTTCTCCATCATCTTCTTCCCATCCGGCGTCAAAATCGATTCTGGATGGAACTGGATGCCTTCGATGTTCTTGGCTTTGTGGCGGACGCCCATAATCGTGCCGTCAGCAAGGTCGCTTGTGACTTCGAGGCAGTCTGGCAGCGTCGCGCGGTCGATGACGAGGGAATGGTAGCGGCCGATGGGGACGTTCTGCGGGATGCCTTCGTAGAGGCCCTTGCCGTTGTGATGGAGCGGCGAGGTCTTGCCGTGGACGATTTCGCCCGCACGGACGACTTTGCCGCCGAAGACTTCGCCGATGGCCTGATGGCCGAGGCAGATGCCAAGAATCGGCACTTCGCCACCGAGCTCGCGGATGACCTGCTCCGTGATGCCCGCATCGCTCGGGATGCCGGGGCCTGGCGAGAGGACGATGGCATCGTATTTCTTTGCGCGGATGTCTTCGACCGTCGTCTGATCGTTGCGGATGACTTCGACCTCGGCACCGAGCTCGCTCAAGAGCTGGAAGACGTTGTAGGTGAAGGAATCGTAATTATCTAAAATCAACAACATCGTTTTCCACCTCCTCGACGACTTCGAACAGCGCTTTCGATTTCTGCAAAATTTCCTGATATTCGCGCTCGGGCACGGAGTCCGCGACGATGCCTGCGCCCGACTGGATGACGGCCGTGTCGTCGTGCTCGATGCGCATCGTGCGGAGCGTGATGCACATGTCCATGTTGCCGGCGAAATCCATGTAGCCGACCAGCTTCGGTGCGCCGCTGACCGTGCCGGCCGGGAATGTGGCCTTGAGCACGTCCATCGGCGTAAAGCCGTCTTTCAGTCGGCCCGTGACCTCGGAGACCATGTGCATGACGTGGCTGAAGTATTCGACCTGCCGCAGCTTCGTGACGCGCACGGTGCCTGCGTCGCTGATGCGGCCGATGTCGTTGCGCGCGAGATCGACGAGCATGGAGTGCTCGGCGACTTCCTTGACGTCCTGCCTGAGATTCGCTTCGAGCGCGGCGTCTTCTTTCTGCGTCGCACCGCGGCGGCGCGTGCCCGCAATCGGATACGTGTAGATGTCGCGGCCCGCGACCTTGACGAGCATCTCCGGCGAAGCGCCGACGAGCTTCGTGCTGCCGAAGTTGATGTAGAACATGTACGGCGACGGGTTGACCTGACGCAGGCGGCGGTAGAAATGGAAGCAGGGCTTCGTGATGTGCGTGCGGAACTGGCGCGATGGCACGACCTGGAAGATGTCGCCCGCGAAGATGTGCTCCTTCGCTTTCTCGATGGCCGCGATGAAATCAGCGGGCGCCTTGCCGTATTTTGCGAGGAAGTCGAGCTTTTCGCGGCGCTGCGGCGCATCGTCGTCATGCGGCACATAGGGCGCGGCGAGCTGGCGCTTGACGTGCGCCATCTTCTTCTCGATTTCCTCATAGATTTCTTCGACGCTCGCTTCGCGCCCGCGCAGGTCGGCGAGGTAGATCAGGCGCGCGCTGTTCTTGAGCGCGTCGATGACGACGAGGATGCGGCAGAGCATGAACTCGCCGAGGAGCTCTTCGTCGCCGATCTCCATGCCGCGCACGCGGTCGAACGTCGAGACGACTTCATAGTTGAAGTAGCCGACGAGGCCGCCATTGGCGAGTGGCAGGTTTGCGTCCTCGAGCGCGGGACGGAATTTCTTCATGTATTGCTTGATGGTCTCGACGGGGTCGCCGTCGAGGCTCTTCATGAGGTCGTTCTCCTTCACCATGAGCTTGTTTTTGAAAACCTGGATGCGCGAGAACGGCTCGGCGCCGAGGAACGAAAAGCGGCCGAACTGCTGATGCGTCGTATCGACGGATTCGAGCATGAAGCCTTTTTCCTCGCCGACGAGCTTGTAATACATGGAAACGGGCGTGTCGAGATCCATGTTGATTTCGGTCGAAACGGCGATAAGGTTGCGCTCGGCCGCGAGTTTCTGAAAGGCTGCGAGGTCTGGCAGGAGTTCCATGATGGATGTTTCCCTCCCTTTGTGGTACGATGAAAGAATGATAAACTGCGAAATGGAGTGAAGAAAATGAACGATGATTGCATCGGCTTCCCGCCGAGCGTCGATGAAGGCTGCCGCGTGCTCGTGCTTGGCTCGATGCCGAGCGTGAAGTCGCTTGCGGAGCAGCAATATTACGCGCATCCGCAGAACCGCTTCTGGAGGGTGATGACGAAAATTCTCACGGGCAAAGACGTGCCGCCCGCCGTCTATGAAGACCGCCTGCGCATGCTGCGCGAGCACCACATCGCTCTCTGGGACGCGATTGCGAGCTGCAAACGGGAAGGCAGCCTCGACTCGGCCATCCATGATGAAATCGGGAATGATTTCTCGAAGTTTCTGGCGAAATGGCCGCGGATCACGACGATCCTCTGCAATGGCGGGAAGTCGTTCCAGTGCTTCAAGCGGTATAACAAGGCGCTGCTGGCGCGAAAGGATTTGACAATCAAGCAAATGCCTTCCACCAGTCCGGCAAATGCGCGGTGGAGGCTGGAGATGCTGATTGAAGAATGGCAGAAGGCCCTCTCAACCTAAGGCTCCCTCTCAGAGGGAGCTGTCAGCGAAGCTGACTGAAGGAGTGTCGAAGGTAGGACGAAACATATTACGAGATTGTCCTCTGCGGAGATGTACCTTCGCAGTTACCATCGAATAAATTGCCGAAACCTACCTCCGCCACTCCCACCACCGCTTCGCGGTCCCCCTCCCTCTGTGAGGGAGGCAACTGTATAAGGAACGCTCCGCAATCATAGGTACGACAAGATTCTTGTCAGTTCTTATATTTTTCGTCAAGTGCTGTCCGCAGGCT
>ONJV01000222.1 GCA_900318215.1 uncultured Veillonellaceae bacterium | reverse complement strand
GTCAAGAACTTTTTTGAAATTCTTTTTTCGAAGCTCTCACG
Organism: uncultured Veillonellaceae bacterium; assembly: GCA_900318215.1. Classification (GTDB taxonomy): domain Bacteria; phylum Bacillota; class Negativicutes; order Selenomonadales; family Selenomonadaceae; genus Selenomonas_C. The sequence goes on along the minus strand of ONJV01000222.1, from coordinate 3,785 downwards.
CTTCATTGGTTTCATCGCTGTCTGCGGTGCTGTGCTCTCGCTGTCTGCCGCCGACTTGCATTATATTACACGTTTTCGGTTGCGATGTCAACACTTTTTTGAAATTCTTTTTCGCACCCGCGGAAATTGCAATCCTGTTCATTGTTCTGCCGTGCAGGGGACTCCCCCAGTCAGCTTCGCTGACAGCCCCCTCTGGGAAGGGGCCTTTCTCTAAAGCTGCGACCATATCAAAAAGAGACTGCCGTTTTTCTGCGACAGTCTCGATGAAGTTCTTATGCAGTTTACTGCTTTTTCTGCTCGCCGAACCATTTGGCGAAGATCTTGTCGTATTCGCCGTTGTCCTTGAGCTTCTTGAGGGCGTCGTTGATCTTGCCGAGGAGTTCGGTGTTGCCTTTGGCGACGGCAATGCCGTAGTCTTCGGACGTCAGACGGTCGGGCAACGTCTTGACGCCGGTCTGCTGGCTGGAGTGGATGAAGTAGTCGTTGACCGGGCGGTCGTTGACGACGGCATCAACGCCGCCGTTCTTGAGTTCCATGAAGCAGTCGGCCGGCGTGTTGAGTTCCTTGACCTCGGCGCCCGGGATGACTTTCGTCTCCTTGGCGCTCGTCGTGCCGATCTGGACGGCAATCCGCTTGCCCTTGAGATCATCGAAGCTCTTGATGTTCTCTTCGTTTTCGCGCACGACGATTGTCAGGCCGGACTGATAGTACGGATCGGAGAAATCGACGCTCTGCTTGCGCTCGTCATTGATTGTCATGCCCGTAATCAGGACATCGACGTTCTTTGCCTGAAGCGCCGGAATCAAGCCGTCAAAGCCGATGTTGCTGATTTCGACGTCATAGCCCATCTCCTTGCCGATGGCACGGATGAGATCCATGTCGAAGCCCTGATATTCCGTCTGGCCTTCATCCTGGAACTCGAACGGTGCGAAGTCGACGGAAGAGCCGACCTTGAGCGTCTTGGCGCCGCTGCCCGAAGACGTCGCGGCATTGTCGCCGCCGCAGCCGGCAAAACCGATGGTCGCCGCGAGGGCCAGTGCGCCGACGGCGAGAAGTTTTTTCCACTTGAACATAAATAAAATCCCTGCTTTCTGCAAAAATATTCCTCTAGACATGAAAAGGAGCAGTAGGTCGGCTTGCGTATCCTACTACTCCCTCAGGCCCTTCGGGCCAGCTCCCTCAGGGAGGGAGCCAGCTGTTTTAGTTACTTTCAGCATCTATTTGCAATAATCTTATTGCACAGATGCAACGTTTCTTAGTTTCTCTGTGCGCGGTGCTTGCTGAAGCAGTCACGGCAGTAGACCGGACGGTCGTTCTTCGGCTCGAACGGCACTTCCGTCTCCTTGCCGCAGTCAGCGCAGATGACTTTGTACATCTGGCGCTGCTCGCCACCCTCGCGGCTGCGACGGCGCTTCTCGCGGCAGTCACGGCAGCGGACCGGCTCGTTCTCAAAGCCTTTTTCCGCATAGAATTCCTGCTCGCCTGCGCTGAAGATGAACTCCTTGCCGCAGTCCTTGCATACCAACGTCTTGTCTTCGAAAGCCATAATCTTTCGTCCCCTTTATGTAGTGTTAACTGTCAGATGTCCGATTCTGGCTTTCATTTGAAGAGCAAATAAAAAGCGTGCAAAAGGATATCCGCATTTGATTATACTTGAAAACAATAAAAAATGCAAGCTTTCGGCTATTGTTTCTTTGAGGATTTTTTCATCGCCCAGCGGTCGCCCTTCGCGCAGAACGCATGCCAGAGACTGCGGTAGATGCCCTCGACGCCCTTCATATAGCCTTTCGCATCCATGAGGCGCGAGATCTCGAGATGGCTGCGCATGCGCTGGCGGTTCAGCGCGAGCTGTTCGGGACGATGGGCGAGCGCGACGGCAATCTTGACATACTCCATCTCGTTTTCCGCGATGAGCTCGGGGAGACCGGCTGCCGTCAGGATGCTCGCGCCGAAACGGCTGCCATGCGTGCGGCCGCGCAGCGTCACGACGGGCACGCCCATGTAGAGCGCTTCGCATGTCGTGAGGCCGCCCGTATAGGGCGACGTGTCGAGCGCGATGTCGATGTCGGCATACTCTTCGAGATACTGCTCGCTGAACGGACGCAGCTCGACGCGCTCGACGGGGAACTGCAGCCCCTGCAAGCGCTCCGTGAAGAGCTGCCGCCCATCGGGCACGCTGAGCATCTTGCCTTTGAAGACGAGGCGCGAGCGCGGCACCCGGTCGAGGATGGCCCGCCAGCAGAGCAGAGTCTCGTCCGTGAGCTTCGCGAGGTTGTTGAAGCTGCCGAACGTCACATAATTGTTGCGCGCATAGGGCGACCAGCCCGAAACCGGCGGCATCTCGCGCACGGCGCCCGGCTGGTAGCAGAACAGACTCGGCAGATGCACGGGCCGCTCGACAAAGGCGTCCTCGTCAGCGCCGGGCGGCATCGTGACACCATCGACGAGGATGCCGTCGATGGCATGGAGCCCCGTCGTCGCGACGTAGCCGAGCCCTGTCAGCGTGATGGGCGCAGGATGGAACGCCATGACGGGCAGCGCGTTGTCCTGCGAATGGCCTGAGAGGTCGACGAGGATGTCGATCTGGTCTTCGCCGATGATGCGCGCGGCCGTATGCGCCGAGCGCCCGCGAAAATCCCGCCACTGCACATGGCATCGCTGGAAGCGCCGCGTGACGTCATCGACCGCGCCCGAGGCATAGACGTAGACGGAAAAATGCTCGGGGTCGAAATCGCGCAAGAACGGCATCATGAAGTAGGCCATCGCATGCAGGCGGAAGTCGCGCGAGAGATAGCCGATGCGCAAGCGCTTTTCCGGCATCCGCTGGACGCGGTCATGGCGATACGGCTGGACGCCCTGGAAGAATTCGCCGAACATCTCAGCATCGAGGCGCTTCTGCTGAGGTGGCAGCGTGCGATAGTTCGTCATGAAAAGGTGCTTGCTGTAGAGGTTCGCCGCCGTGCCGATGTCGGGCGCGAGCGCTGACGCATGCCGGAGCGCTTCGGCTGCCCGCTCGGGATCGGCCGCGAGATACGCCGCGTCTGCCTCAAATCCGCGCGCACGGAACAGGAACTGCCGCAGATGGCGCGCCCAGGCTTCCTGCTCTTTTTCGCCCGTGATGCCGGCTTTCGCCGCCCGCCCCGGCAAAAGCGCGGCCTCGAGCTCATGCGTCAGCGCCGCGAGCAGCGGCAGTTCCTCCAGCAACTGGAACTTCGCGCCCAGCGCGCCCGCGACGAACGGGAGCAGCGGCAGAAGCGCCAAATGGAGGAGCGCGAGCGCACCTTCGAGACTCGGAAAAAGTCTCAAATCGCGGCGCAGCATCGGCAAAAAAATAAGACCCGTTGACGACGATCAACGGATCTTTTTTTGTTGGCGCGGACAAGACAATCAGATGACGAAATTCAGTGGCGCGTTCTGCGCCGTGTGGTCCAGAATATCCTGAAGGGTGATGCCCTCGAGGTAATCGGTGATTTGTTTGTAGAGGCCCTTCCAGACTGGCAGGGTTTGGCATTCGGCGGCACGTTCACATCCGGGCGGGTCGTATTCGAGGCAGGCAATGGGCGCGAGGGAGCCCTCGGTCTGCTTTAAAATATCCGCGACGGTGCATTCGCTTGGGGCCTTGGCCAGTTGGTAGCCGCCGTTGGGGCCGCGGCTGGCCTTCAGCAGGCCCGAACCGTGGAGCAGGATGACAATTTGTGCAAGGTATTTTTTCGAAATGTTTTGACGGGCGGCGATGTCCTTCAGCGCGATGTAGCCCTCGCCGCTGTGTTCCGCGAGGTCGGTCA
>ONJV01000064.1 GCA_900318215.1 uncultured Veillonellaceae bacterium | reverse complement strand
TGAAGGCGAAGCGCCATGCGCGCGGCTCCATCGACTTCGAGATTCCTGAAGTCAAGGTCAAGCTCGACGAAAAGGGCCACCCCATCGAGCTCATCAAGCGCACGGGCTCGCTCGCGGAGTCGATCATCGAGGAGTGCATGCTTGCGGCCAACGAGACCGTGGCAAAGCACATGGATCAGAAGCATCTTCCGTTCATCTATCGCGTGCACGAGCAGCCGAGCGATGAAAAGATGGAGAACTTCAACAACCTGCTCGGCGCGTTCGGCCTCTTCGTCCATCAGGATGAAGAGGGCAAGGTGCGCCCCATCGACATCCAGCAGGTGCTCGAGAAAGTCAAGGGCAAGCCGGAAGAAAAAATCGTCGAGACCGTCTCGCTGCGCTCCATGCAGCAGGCGCGCTATGCGGCGGAAAGCCTTGGCCATTTCGGTCTTGCGGCACGTTATTACACGCATTTCACGTCGCCAATCCGCCGCTATCCTGACCTCATCGTGCACCGTCTGCTGCGCGAGACGTTTGCGACGGGCACGATGCCGCGCGAGCGTCAGGAAAAGCTCCGCACGGTGCTGCCGGACATCGCTGACCATGCCTCCCAGCGCGAGCGTATCGCCATCGAGGCCGAGCGCGAGACGACGGACATGAAGAAGATCGAGTACATGGCGCAGTTCGTCGGCGAGGAATTCCCCGGTACGATTTCGGGCGTCACGGCGTTTGGCCTCTTTGTCGAGCTCGAGAACGGTGTCGAGGGCCTCGTGCATGTCTCGACGATGATCAACGATTACTACGAATATAAAGAAGAACTTTATGCGATGGTCGGCGAAAAAACGCAGCAGACGTACCGTCTCGGCGATGCCGTCGAAGTCCTCCTTGTGCGGGCAAATGTTGATGAACGCAACCTTGACTTCGTGCTCAAGGACAATGGCGCTTATGACCCCGTCGCGATGAAGAATGCTGTCGGCGGCGGCAAGAAGGGCGGCAGCGGTCGCAAGTCCGAAGGCGGAGACAAGGGCAAGGGCGAGCGCCGTGGCAACCGTCCGCGCGGCGGACGTCGTGGCGGAAATGGCGGCGGCAACAATGCCTTTGCGGATGCCCTGCGCGCGGCTGAGCATCATGGCAAGGACGACCATCCGTCCCGCAACCGCGGCAAGAGCGGCGAGAAGAGGCCCGGCCGCACGACGCAGCAGCGCGACACCCGCCGTCCGTCCGGCAGAAAGGACGCCAGTGAGAAACGCCTTGAAAAGCGCGTTGCAAATGCCTGGGGCACGCCGAAGCCGCAGCGCGAGCGCCGCGAACGCGATGACTACCAGCGCGTCCGCGTGACGGGTCTCAACAAAGCCGTCTGGCCTGACCCGCCGGGATATCACGAGCGCAAGCAGCGCGAGGAAGAGCTCCAGCAGAAGCAGAAGAGCGCCGACCGCCAGCGCCCGCGTCCGCATCGCAAGACCGAAGACGGAACGAAGGATAGCAAATAATGGGCAAGAACAACATCCCAATCAAGATTGTCTGCGAGAACCGCAAGGCGCGTCATGACTATTTCATCCATGAAGCCTACGAAGCCGGCATCGAGCTGCAGGGCACGGAGGTCAAGTCCCTGCGTGCGGGCAGGGCAAACCTCAAGGACAGTTTCGCGACCATCGAGAACGGCGAAATCTTCCTTGAAAACATGCATATCAGCCCGTTTGAGCAGGGGAACATCTTCAATCACGACCCGCTGCGCAAGCGCAAGCTGCTGATGCACAAGGCCGAGATTGCGAAGCTCTTCGGCGAGACGCGGCAGAAAGGCTTCACGCTCGTGCCGCTCAAGATTTACTTCAAGCATGGCCGCGCAAAGCTCGAGCTCGCGCTCGCAAGCGGCAAGCATAACTACGACAAGCGCGAAGACCTCAAAAAGAAAGCCGACAAGCGCGAAATGGAACGCGCACTCAAGGATCGGCAGAGATATTGAAATCGGAAAATGACGGCTTTTTGGTGTGAGTCGTCATTTTTTCTATTGAATTTTTCTTGACAAACCGCAAATTCTCTGGTAGCATGGAATTTGTCTGAAGGGCGGAAACAAGTAACCGTAAGGAAACATGGACACTTCGGAGAAATTCTTTCCGCACAGAGGACAGCCAATGTTCACTGTTTTTATTTCAAAGGAGGAGTTTCTCATTATGAAGAAGACTCTCGTTTCCGCACTCACGACGGCACTTGTTGTCGGCGCTGCATCCACGACGTTCGCTGCTTCGAACCCGTTCAGCGATGTCCCGGCTGACCATTGGGCTTATGATGCTGTTTCGCAGCTCGCTGCTGATGGCGTCATCGAAGGCTATGGCGACAGCACGTTCCAGGGCAACAAGAACATCACGCGTTATGAGATGGCGCAGATGGTTGCAAAAGCCATGGCAAAGACGGATGTCTCCGCTGCTGACAAGGCCATGATCGACAAGCTCGCTGCTGAGTTCGCTGATGAGCTCAACAACCTCGGCGTTCGCGTTGCGAACCTCGAGAAGCATGCCGACAACGTCAAGTTCACGGGCAAACTCGAGTACACGTACACGAGCACGCGCTTCGAGAACGAAGATGGCTCCACGGACAAGGACAACAACGACGGTTATGTCTTCCGTCTCGAGCCGACGGCTGAGGTCAACGACCACTGGGATGTCCATGCACGTCTCGATGGCGAAGGCAACATGGAGAAGGACACGACGGATAACGTCGCTCTGAAGCGCGCTTGGGCACAGGGCAACTACAAGAACTTCGCGGTCAAGCTCGGCAAGCAGGAACTCTACACGAACGAGCACGGCCTCGTTTTCGATGAGACGTTCTCCGGCGCTAACGTCACGTTCGGCAAGGACTTCAAGACGACGCTCCTCGCTGGCCGCATCAACGGTGATCTCCTTACGTCTGATCATGCTCGTTATGCTTCCATCGGTGCTAGCATTGATAAGGATGGCAATGTTGTCAGCGGTGACAATGCAAACTTCCAGGGCATCAACCTCCAGTATGATTCCGCTGCCAGCAAGCTCTATGGTGGCCTCGGCTACTATCATCTGAGCAGCGATGACTTCATGACGAAGGCATATGCGGATTCTGGCAAAGAAGATACGGCCAACATCTGGTCTGCAAACCTCGGCTACAAGTTCGATGCAAAGAACACGCTGTGGGGCTCCTATGCCAACAACACGAAGGCTGACAGCCAGGATCATGCTTGGCAGGTTCAGTATGACTATGGCACGTATCAGGATGCTGCGAACAAGGGTTCGTGGGGCTGGTACGGTGCATATCGTTACCTCGGCGAGAATGCTTCCCTCTGCGGCACGTACGATGGTGTTCAGCAGGGCACGAAGGGCTGGGAGATTGGCGCTCAGTACGCCATCTTCAAGAACGTCGGCATCCTCGCGAAGTACTTCGACGGCGAGCAGCTTGACAACGGCAAAGACGCTTCCAAGCTCTTCGGCCGTGTCGAATTCTTCTTCTGATTTCAGAGAGGACAACACCGGGTTTTCCGGTTTTCAAAAGGCTCCGCTTCGGCGGAGCCTTTTTCGTACGTTCAGCCCCCCTCTCAGAGGGGGGAGGGCCGCTTGCGGCAGGGGGAGTGTCGGAGGTAGGGACTGGCAACAAATTCGATTGTATCTGCGAAGGTACGTCTTCGCAGATAGCAATCCTGCATTACGTTTTGAACCACCTTCGACACTCCTTCAGTCAGCTTCACTGACAGCTCCCTCTGGGAGGGAGCCAGAATATGATTGACTTTCTCCAGAAAACTTCTTTTGTAACCCTGTCAACATCTCGAAAATTCTGCTATAATGGACAAGTGTATTCTTTATAGCAAGGAGGTTGTTCCATCATGGACAACACAAAGATGAAGCGCGGGCTGAAGAACCGGCACTTGCAGATGATTGCGCTCGGCGGCGCCATCGGCACGGGCCTGTTCTATGGCTCTGCGTCCACGATTGCGCTGGCAGGGCCTTCCGTCATGCTCGCGTATCTTCTGGGCGGCATCGTCATTTTCTTCATCATGCGCATGCTCGGCGAGATGGCGGTCGATGAGCCGGTCTCGGGCTCGTTCAGCCATTACGCGACGAAGTATTGGGGACGTTTCCCCGGCTTCCTTTCGGGCTGGAATTATTGGTTCAACTACGTGCTCGTCTCGATGGCGGAGCTCACGGCGGTCGGCATTTACATGAACTTCTGGTTCCCCGACCTGCCGCAATGGCTCTCGGCACTCGTCTGCCTCGTCGCCATCACGGCGCTGAACCTCGTGAACGTCAAGGCGTACGGCGAGGCGGAGTTCTGGATGGCGCTCATCAAGATTGCGGCGATTGTCAGCATGATTCTGCTGGGCCTCGGACTGTTGTTTTCGAGCCCGCAGCCATTCCCCGAGAACTTCAGCAATCTCTGGTCGAATGGCGGCTTCCTGCCGCATGGTGTCTGGGGGCTCTGCCTCGCGACAGCTGTCGTGATGTTCTCGTTCGGCGGTATCGAGCTCATCGGCATCACGGCGGGCGAGGCGGAGAATCCCGACCGCACGATTCCTCGCGCGATTAACCAGGTCATCTGGAGAATCCTCATCTTTTACGTCGGGACGATGGTCGTCCTCATGGCGCTCTGGCCGTGGGACAAGGTCGGCGCGGAGGCCAGCCCGTTCGTGCAGATTTTCCAGAATGTCGGCATCCCTGCGGCCGCCCATATCCTGAACTTCGTCGTGCTGACGGCGGCGGTCTCGGTCTACAATTCGGCCATTTACAGCAACAGCCGCATGCTCTACGGCCTTGCGAAGTCAGGTGAGGCGCCGAGCTTCTTCCTGAAGCTTTCAGATCATGGCGTGCCTGTGCGCGGCATCCTCGTTTCGTCGGGCATCACGCTGATCGTCGTCATCCTGAACTACTTCATGGAAGGCCATATCTTCATGTACCTCATGATGATTGCAACCTGCGCGGCCGTCATCAGCTGGGTGACGATTTGCGTGACGCATCTGAAGTTCAAGCAGCACTGCGCTGCGACGCATCATCCGACGAAGTTCCATGCCATCCTGTATCCGTTCACAAACTACCTCTCGCTCGCATTCCTCGCTGGCGTCATCTTCTTCATGACGCAGATTCCCGACATGCAGCTGGCGGTATTGTTCCTGCCCATCTGGCTCTGCGTGTTGTGGGTGGGGTACCAGTTTAGAAGAAAATAAGGTTTGTTTATAGCAAGCTATTTTCATCTTTTGTTGAAATTTCTTATACAGTAGCCTCCCTCATTGAGGGAGGGGGACCGCGAAGCGGTGGTGGGAGTAGTAGGGTGCTGGAGACGAACGAGTCTATAAAACGGTGCTAAAGACTTTAGATGTGTCGTTTTGATTTGTCTGACTACAGCATCCAACTACTCCCCCCGCCGCTCACGCGGCCCGTCCCCCCTCATAGAGGGGGGCTGCGCAAAAAGATAGGCTCCGTGTTGATTGAAGGTTTTTCAATACACAATAAAGAGGCGCTGCACGATTGCTCGTGCAGCGCCTCTGTTGTTTCTGCGTTTACAGCTTTCTGCGGTTTTCCGCGCTATTTTAGCGCTTGTAAGCCGTAACCTGCTGATAGTGCTTCTTGAAGAACTCTTCTGCGACCTGCGGGAACAGGGCATAGGAGAGAACATCCTCGTCCGTCGGGTTGAGGAAGCCCTTGTCCGTGAGCTCTTTCTTGAACTGATCGAACGTCTCAGCCTTTGCATCCTCGACGGAGCAATCTTCGATGATGTCGCTCTCGGGGATGCCGAGCGTCTTCGTGAGGAAGTCGTGGTCGATTGGCAGCGGCGTACGGCCGAACTTGCCGCGGGCGAGATCTTTGAACTCTTTCGGAACCATCTTGTAGCGCTCGCCGCTCATGACGTTGAACGTTGCCATCGTGCCGACGATCTGGGAGGACGGCGTGACGAGCGGCGGATAGCCGAGGTCTTTGCGGACGCGCGGCATCTCGTCGAGGAGATCCTGATACTTGTCTTCCATGCCGGCTTCTTTGAGCTGGTTGGCGAGGTTCGAGAGCATGCCGCCCGGAATCTGGAAGTCGAGGACGTTCGGGTTGACATCGAAGTAGCCTTTGAGGCCGAACTCGTTGATGATTTTTTTCTTGACAGCGAGGAAGTGCTTTGCAATCGGGGTCATAGCGCCGCGGTCGAGCTTCGTGTCACGCTCTGTGCCTTCGAGCATGGCAACCATCGTCTCCGTGCAAGGCTGGGACGTGTCGCAAGCGAACGGCGAGAGCGCGCAGTCGATGATGTCGACGCCAGCTTCCACAGCCTTGAGGTACGTTGCATGGCCGAAGCCGGACGTGCAATGCGTATGGAGTTCGACCGGGAAGTCTTCGCCAAGGCCGGCTTTGAGCTTCTTGACGAGGTCTTCAGCGACATACGGCTTCAGGAGGCCGGACATATCCTTGATGCAGACACTGTGGCAGCCCATGTCCTTGAGTTCTTTTGCGAGTTCGACGAACTTCTCGTTCGTGTGGTACGGGGAGATCGTGTAGACGAGGCAGCCCTGGACGTGCGGATGCTCCGGAGCTTTGAGAGCGGCGCTGATGGCGACCTTCAGGTTGCGGACATCGTTCAGTGCATCGAAGATACGGAACACGCCGACGCCGTGCTGAGAAGCCTTGGCGACGAATTTCTCAACGACGTCGTTGGAATAATGGTTGTAGCCGAGGAGGTTCTGGCCGCGCAGGAGCATCTGGATCGGAGTCTTCAGATGTTTCTTGAGCGTGTCGAGGCGCTCCCAAGGATCCTCATCGAGGAAGCGGAGGCAGGTGTCGAACGTAGCACCGCCCCAAGCCTCGATGGCCTGATAGCCGATCTTGTCGAGTGCTTCGAGCTGCGGGAGCATGTCCTCAATGCGCATGCGTGTCGCGCAGAGCGACTGATGGCCGTCGCGAAGGACTGTCTCCATGATTTTTACGGGTTTTGCCATGATAAAACACTCCAATGCAGTAATAACTTTTGATTATCCCTATCGGCGTGAAAATAGACGAATGCAAGTTAGAGAAGACGCTGTCCTAGCGCGTCATCTCTGCCTGCAAGCGGGCCAGTCCGATTTCACACTACACTCTTAGTATAGGTACTAAAAGCCGCGATGTCAATAAAGAAACGCAAGTTTTCCGACATCCGTGAAAATTTTAAGCAAGAGAAAATCTTATTATATAAATACGGAATGATAAGTATGAACAAAAAGAAATGAGAGCCGGGACGTAGCTCTCATTTTTAGAAATCAGTGCATGTTTTTCGGGTATGGCGTCGCGGCAGCGACGAAGACGGAGAGGAGCAGCGGAATGGTCGTGAGCAGGAGCGCCGTGTCGAGGCCAATCTGGTCAGCGAGCGCAGCCGTCAGCGCGGCGCCGATGCTGCCGAGGCCGAACGAGAGGCCCATCATCATGCCGGACGCCATGCCGGCGCTGCCGGGCATCGCGCGCTGCGCCCAGACGATGGAGCTCGGCTGCGAGGCGATGAGGAACGCGCCCGAGAGGAAGAGCGCGACGAGAGAAGCTGGCTCGGTGCCCGCATGCGTGAAGAAATAGGCCGTCGGGAAGATGGCGAGCGCGAGCGCGCCGATGATGATGCGCTTGTGTCCGAAGCGGTCGCCGAGCGCACCGCCCGTGATGCCGCCGAGGGCGCAGCCGCCGAGGAACAGCGTCAAAAGCGTGCCGGAGATGAGTGGCGAGTAGCCCGCGCGCACGAGCAGGAGCGGCAGGAACGTCGAGACGGCGACATGCGTCCAGCAGCGCAGGCCCATCGCGACGTTCAGCCGCACGACGGAGGGATTCGCGAGCATTTTGCGGAGCGGCAGGCAATCGCCTGCCGTCTTTTGCACGGTCGAGAAATGCGAGAGGCCGGACGCCGCGAAGAATGCCATGATGACAAGGCTCGGCAGGATGAGCCAGGGCAGGCTTTCGAGCGGCCACGCCTCCGTGAAGGCGACGATGACGACGGGCGCGAACGCGAAGCCGATGTTGCCGCCGGCGACGTAGAGCGACATGGCGATGCCGGCCTTGCCCGCGCGCGCGACTTTCGCGACGAGCGATGAGCCGAGCGGATGATAGGCTGAGACGGAGAGGCCCGTCAGCGCGATGACGAGGAAGAGCATGATTTTCGTCGAGATGAAACCGATCGTGCAGATGCAGATGGCACCGAACGGCAGCACGGGCACGAGCAGCCAGCTCATGCGGTGGCGGTCCATGAGGTAGCCGAAGACAGGCTGCATCATGTTGCTTGCGATGCTCATGACCATGACGAGAAGGCCCGAGAGCGTCAGCGAGAGGTCGAGCTTCGGCATGATGATCGGCAGCAGCACGGGCAGGAAATTGCAGTAGAAATCATTCGTGAGATGCCCGCAGGCGAGCAGCACGACAGAGGTGCGTGGGGAAAAACGCATACGATCCTTCCTTTCAAAATGTGTTGCCCTCTACGATACCGCAGAAAATAAACTCCGTCAATCTTTTGCTGTGCCCTTGGATTTTCCGTCCCGTCTTGGTATAATGAATCTACACTGTGTGAACTTGTAAATCACGTTCGCACGCTGAGAACAGATTTTGCTGGAGCCAAAGGAGATTGCAGATATGAAACTCGTCGTCACCATCGTCGGCAAAGACCGCGTCGGCATCATCGCGACCGTGAGCACGATCCTCGCGGAGAACGATGTCAATATCCTCAACATCAATCAGAACATCATGGAAGGCTTCTTCAACATGGTCATGATTGCGGAGATGCCAGAGAATGCAAAGATGTCGCTCGGAGAGCTCCAGAAGGTTCTCAAGGCGGAGGGCGAGAAGCTGGGCCTCGACATCAAGGCGCAGCACATGGACATTTTCAACGTGACGCATAATGTGTGAAACGCGGAGGCTGTGTGCTGTTATTAGGAGGCTCGCATGATTACATTTGATGATATTTTTGAAACGAACCGCATGATCACGGAGAACAAGCTCGACGTGCGCACGATCACGATGGGCATATCGCTCCGCGACTGCGCGCATCCGAACATCACGAAGTTCTGTCAGAACATCTATGACAAGATCACGAAGTCGGCGGAGTTCCTCGTGAAGACGGGCGAGGATATCGAAGCGGAGTTCGGCATCCCCATCATTCACAAGCGCATTTCCGTCACGCCGATTGCCATCGCGGCGGATGCCTGCGAGACGGACACGTATGTCCCTGTCGCCGAGGCACTCGACAAGGCGGGCAAGGAAGTCGGCGTCAACTTCATCGGCGGCTTTTCCGCGCTCGTCGAAAAAGGCTACACGAAGGGCGATCGCACGCTGATTCAGTCCATCCCGCAGGCGCTGGCCTCGACGGACATCGTCTGCTCGTCCGTGAATCTCGGCTCGACGAAGGCCGGCATCAACATGGACTGCGTCCGCGAGATGGGCGAGGTCATCAAGCGCACGGCCGAACTCACGCGCGAGCAGGAAGCGCTCGGCTGCGCGAAGCTCGTCGTGTTCTGCAACGCGCCGGGCGACAATCCGTTCATGGCGGGCGCGTTCCACGGCGTCAGCGAGGGCGACAAGGTCGTCAGCGTCGGCGTCAGCGGTCCGGGCGTCGTCAAGCACGCGCTCGAAGAGCTCAAGGGCGCGGACTTCACGGAAGTCGCCGAGACCATCAAGAAGACGGCATTCAAGGTCACGCGCGTCGGTCAGATGGTCGCGCGCGAGGCCTCGAAACGTCTCGGCGTGCCGTTCGGCATCATCGACCTCTCGCTCGCCCCGACGCCGGCCGTCGGCGACAGCGTCGCGCGTATTCTGGAAGAAATGGGTCTCGAGGCCTGCGGCGCGCCGGGCACGACGGCAGCGCTCGCGCTTTTGAATGACGCCGTCAAGAAAGGTGGCCTCATGGCCTCGTCGCATGTCGGCGGCCTTTCGGGCGCTTTCATCCCTGTCAGCGAGGACGAAGGCATGATCAACGCCGTCCAGCAGGGCAGCCTGTCGATTGAAAAGCTCGAAGCTATGACGTGCGTCTGCTCCGTCGGCCTCGACATGATTGCCATCGAAGGCGATACGTCGGCGGCGACCATTTCTGGCATCATCGCGGACGAGGCGGCCATCGGCATGATCAACAACAAGACGACGGCCGTGCGCGTCATCCCCGTGCCGGGCAAGCATGTCGGCGATATGGTCGAGTTCGGCGGCCTGCTCGGCTACTGCCCAATCGTCCCCGTGCGCAACAAGTACAGCTCGGCCGCGTTCATCGCGCGCGGCGGCCGCATCCCGGCACCAGTGAGGAGCCTGACGAACTGATATGCGCGTCACGAAGAAAATCAAGGCGGAACAAGTCCGCATCTTGAGCGAGGTCTACGCGGGCGCAAAGCCTGCACTCCAGTTCAACAATCCGTTCGAGCTGCTCGTCGCCGTCATCCTTTCGGCGCAGTGCACGGACAAGCGCGTCAACGTCACGACGGCACGGCTGTTTGCAAAGGCTGCGACGCCGGAAGCCATCGTCCAGATGGGGCTGCCCGCGCTCGAAGACGAGATTCGCGATTGCGGCCTGTTCCGCAACAAGGCGAAGAACATCATGGCGACGTGCATGACGCTCTGCGAGAAATACGGCGGCGAGGTGCCCGAGGACTACGACGAACTGCTGAAGCTCCCCGGCGTCGGCCGCAAGACGGCGAACGTCGTGACCTCCATTGCGTTCCATCGTCCCGCCATCGCCGTTGACACTCACGTCTTCCGCGTCGCGAATCGGCTGAAGCTCGCCGTCGGTGAGACGCCGCTCGAAGTCGAGAAGGGCCTACAGAAAGCCATTCCGAAAGAAGACTGGAGCGCCGCCCACCACTGGCTCATCTGGCACGGAAGAAAAATCTGCAAGGCACGCAGGCCGCTCTGCGACGAATGTCCGCTCAAAGAAGTCTGCCCGAGTGCTGGAAAGGCGGAATGAAGGGAGGCCCCAAGAATGATTTACCGCAAAGCCACATTCGATGACATCGAACAAATCTTTGCCATCGTCAACGACTACGCGAGCGACGGCGTCATGCTCGCGCGCTCGCGCAACACGCTCTACGAGACGCTCCGCGACATGGTCGTCGCCGAGGACGAGCAGGGCACGATCGTCGGTGTCGGCGGCCTCCATATCCTCTGGGACCGCCTTGCCGAAATCCGCACGATGGCCGTCTCGCCGCGCCTCACGCGCCGCGGCATCGGCGCCGAGATCGTGAAGCGCCTGCTCGAAGAAGGCCGAAAAATCGGCGTCACGAAATTCTTCACGCTGACGTACAAGCCCGGCTTCTTCCAGACGCTCGGCTTCCATACCGTCACGAAGGAGACGCTGCCGCCGAAAGTCTGGAAAGACTGCATCGACTGCCCGAAATTCCCGAACTG
>ONJV01000228.1 GCA_900318215.1 uncultured Veillonellaceae bacterium | reverse complement strand
GGAGGCTGCTGAAAAAGTCCCTTTAGTGGGTCGATTCTTATTGGTACTTCCTGTATAATAGAAGTATCAATTTGCAGGAGGCCCGACCGTCATGCTGAATCCAGTAGAACAACTGAAACTCAGCGAATACGCAGGATTGTATGACCGAATCATACCGGAAAATCACATCCTTCGGAAATTCAATGAGCTTGTAGACTTTGACTTCATCTACGAAGAGCTTGAAGAAAAGTACTGCCTGACGAACGGAAGGATTGCGATTTCTCCCATTCTGCTCTTCAAGTACCTCATCCTCAAGGTCATGTACAACATGTCGGATCGGGACCTCGTTGACCGTTCGCGCTATGACATGTCCTTCAAATACTTTGTCGGACTGCGTCCGGAAGACGACGTCATCAACCCTTCCACGCTCACCAAGTTCCGCAAGCTGCGCCTCAAGGACGGCAACCTTCTCGACCTCCTGCTCAAGAAATCCGTCGAAATCGCTCTCACGAACGGCGTCATCAAAAGCAAGAACATCATCGTGGATGCCACGCACACCAAAGCGCGCTACAACCTGAAATCGGCCTGGCAGCAGCTCATGGAGCAGGCGAAGCTCCTCCGCAAGACGGTGTATCAGGACGATTCCGAGGAATGGAAATCGAAGTTCCCGAAGAAGATTGAAAACGGCCTCATCGAAGACGCGCTGGAATACTGCGAAAAGCTCCTCGCAACCATCGAGGCAGAGCCGAAAACCGCAGACCGTCCTGCCATCCGCGAGAAGATCAACCTCCTGCGCGAGACGGTCGAAGACCATGCGGAGCACCTTGCCCAGTCCAAAGATCCGGACGCCCGTGTCGGTCACAAGACGGCGGACACGAACTTCTTCGGCCACAAGACCCACATGGCCATGACGGACGAGCGCATCGTCGCAGCCGCCGTTGTCACGAGCGGCGAAAAGAGCGACGGCGAGCAGCTTCCTGCGCTTATCGAAAAAGTCCGGGCAACCGGCCTCGAAGTCGAAAACGTCATTGGCGATACCGCCTACTCCGGGAGGGACAATCTTGCACTCGCAGAATCCGAAGAAGACCCTGAGAAGAAATTCAACCTCGTTTCCAAATTGAATCCCGTCATTTCCAATGGTTCTCGCGATGAAGGAGAGAACGGATTCACGTTCAACAAAGACGCTGACATGTACGTCTGTCCTGCAGGGCATATGGCAATCCGCAAGGAAATCCATAAGCCACAGAAAAAAGGGAAGAACCTCCGCCTGGTTTATCACTTCGATGTCGAGAAGTGCAAGCACTGCCCGCATGCAGAAGGTTGCTACCGTTCCGGGGCGAAGACGAAGACATACAGCATCACGATCCTGAGCGACCTCCATCAGAAGCAGAAGGAATTTCAGGAAACAGAAGAATTCAAGAAGCTTGCCGCGACGCGCTACAAGATTGAAGCGAAGAACGGCGAGATCAAGCAGCGGTACGGGTACGATGTAGCATCGTACTCGGGCCTGTTAGGCATGGAAATCCAAGGGGCAACTACGCTCTTTGTAGCGAATATCAAGAGGATTCTTCGCTTGAAGGCGGAATGAGGGAAGATTTCCCTTGATATTTCATGCCCGTCTGCCAGGAAAGCCTGCTTCAAGCAACCACAGCTTCCCTGTGGATAACTAATTCCCCTCAATTTGACACTTTTTCAGCAGCCTCCTCAGAGGGAGGGGGACCGCGTTAGCGGTGGTGGGAGTGGCGAAGGTAGGGCATAGCAATTCATTCGAGTGCATCTGCGAAGGTACGTCTTTGCGGACGGCAAATGACAGTATTTACGAAGGAAGATCGATATGAACCACGAAGTCTACGGCGACCTCACGAATGTCAAAGGGTACCTCGTCAAAGAACTCGAAGCTCTCTATGAGGCTGTTGTCCCGCGCGAGCAGCTCACGACGCCCGAACTCGATGAAAAGCTTTTGGATCTCACGGACGCGCTCGGGCGTGAAATCGCTGTCTATCTGAGTCGCCAGGGCCGCGTGCTCGCTGTCTCGGTCGGCGACAATGCGACTGTCGACTTGCCAGAGGTCAAGAGCCGAAAGACGCTGCGGCTTTCGGGCGTGCGCTGCCTCCATACGCACCCGAGCGGCGACACGGAGCTCTCGGGGCCCGACCTCTCGTCGCTGCGGCGCTTGCGCTTTGACGTCATGGCAGCGCTTGGCCGCGAGGATGACGGCAGTGCCTGCGGTACCATCGGCTTCTTTTCGGGCACGAAACGGCCGGATGGCACACCGGAGCTTTCCGTCGTTGGGCCGCTCCATGAGGCGCAGCTCCTCAAAATCCATATCGGCGCGCTCGTTGCCTCTATCAACAAGCACCTTGCGGCGGGGGAGCGTACGAACGCAACAGGCAAGGAACGCGAGACCGCCATTCTCGCGGGCCTCGAAACGGGCACGCGTACAACGGCGGCTGAAGATTCGCTCGCGGAACTCCGCCGCCTCGTCGATACGGCGGGCGCCGATGTCGTCGGCACGTGCCTCCAGCGCAAGGAAAAGCCTGACGCCGCGTTCTTCCTCGGGCGCGGCAAAGGCCATGAAATCGCCATGGCCGCGCAGGAAACCGACGCAACGATGCTCGTGCTCGACGACGAAATCACGCCATCCCAGCAGCGCAACCTCGAATCCGAGCTCGGCCTCAAAGTGCTCGACCGCACGGCGCTGATTCTCGACATCTTCGCCCAGCGCGCCCGCACGCGCGAGGGAAAATTGCAAGTCGAGCTTGCACAGCTCCGCTACCTCCTGCCGCGCCTCGGCGGCCTCGGCTTCGTGCTTTCGCGGCTTGGCGGCGGCATCGGTGCGCGCGGTCCCGGCGAATCGAAGCTCGAACTCGACCGCCGCCGCATCCGCACGCGCATCCACATCGTCGAAGAACAGATTCGCGACGTCCAAAAGAACCGCGCCCTGCACCAGCGCCGCCGCAAAAGCTCCACGCTGCCGCTCGTCGCGCTCGTTGGCTACACGAATGCCGGAAAATCGACGCTGCTGAACCGCCTGACTGGCGCCGAGGCCTTTGCCGAAGACAAGCTCTTCGCGACACTCGACCCGCTGACGCGTCATCTCACGCTGGCGGACGGGCAGGAATGTCTCCTGACGGATACCGTCGGTTTCATCCAGAAACTGCCGCATACGCTTGTGCCCGCGTTTCAGGCGACGCTCGAAGAAGTGCAGGAAGCCGACCTGCTGCTGCATGTCGTCGATGGCGCGAGCCCGCAGGCCGAGCAGCAGATTAGCGCCGTCATCGACGTCCTGCGCGACATCGGCGCCGAGACGAAGCCGACGCTCTACGTCTTCAACAAAATCGACCAGATGGAAGAAGAGGGCAGAGGGGCAGGGGAGCATGCGTTCGCCGCGCTGCTGCATGACCGCGAAGGCGTCCTCGTCTCGGCGCTTTCCGGGCAGGGCATCGAAGCGCTGCTCGAAAAAATCGCCGCGTTCTTCCGCCGCCAGCGCCGTACGATGGAGCTTCTGCTCCCATTTTCCGCAGGCGCCCTGCTCTCGCGCCTGCATACGCTCCATGCCGTGCAGAAAGAAGAATACACAGGCGAGGGCATCCGCGTGACAGCGCGCGTCGATGCCGAACTCGCAAAGCAGTGCGAACCGTTTCGAATTTAAAAGCCTCCCTCTCAGAGGGAGGTGCCCGAAGGGCGGAGGGAGTCTCACAAGCACGCATTATGAAATGCATGATTGTAGCTTACGCGGGCTACGCAACCTTTTTCGATATTCAACTTTCAAAAGGAGTCCTATCATATCCATGTTTTCCAAACAGCTCATACACTATAAATCCGAAATCCTCACGAAGTATCAGCCGCAGTTCCAGCGCCTTGACGCCATTTCTGAGGAGAACACGCTCAAGGTCCTTGACGCCATGCGCGAATGCAGGGTGTCCGATGCCCATTTCAACACGACGACGGGCTATGCTTATGACGACATCGGCCGCGGCAAGCTCGAAGAGCTTTATGCCAAAGTCTTCGGCGCCGAGCGTGCGCTTGTGCGCACGCAATTCGTCAGCGGCACGCATGCGCTCGCGACCGTGCTGTTCGGCATCCTGCGCCCGGGCGACGAGCTCGTTTCGCTGACGGGCAAGCCTTACGATACGATGCAGACCGTCATCGGCTACGACAACCCGAGCCCCGGCTCGCTCAAGGAATTCGGCGTGCTCTACAATGAGCTGCCGATGGTCGATGGCAAAGTCGACATGGAACATATCAAAGACGTCATCACGCTGAAGACGAAAATGGTCGAAATCCAGCGTTCGCGCGGCTACAGCATGCGCAATCCGCTCACGATTGACGACATCCGCGCCATTACGGACGAAGTCCATCGCCTGAAGCCCGACTGCGTCTGCTTCGTCGACAACTGCTATGGCGAATTCGTCGATACCGTCGAGCCGACGCAGGCCGGTGCCGACATCATGGCGGGCTCGCTCATCAAGAACCCCGGCGGCGGCATCGCGCCGACTGGCGGCTACATCGTTGGCCGTGACGACCTCGTCGAACTCGCGTCGTACCGCCTGACGGCGCCGGGCATGGGCGACGAGCTCGGTGCCAGCCTCTCGAACAACCGCTTGCTGTTCCAGGGCTTCTTCCTCGCGCCGCACGTCACGGCGCAGGCCATCAAAGGAGCCATCTTTGCGGCGGCGCTCTTTGACAAGCTCGGCTACAAGACGCTGCCGCTGCCGACGGCTCCACGCGGCGACATCATCCAGGCCATCGAACTCGGCAGTGCCGAAAAGCTCATCGCGTTCTGCGGCGGCATCCAGAAATATTCGCCGGTCGATTCGTTTGCGGCGCCGGAGCCGTGGGATATGCCGGGCTACGCCGACAAGATCATCATGGCAGCCGGCACGTTCGTTCAAGGTGCCAGCATCGAATTCTCCGCCGACGGCCCGCTTCGCGCTCCTTACAACGTCTACCTCCAAGGCGGCCTGACCTTCGAGCACGCCATCATCGGCATCCTCGGGGCCGCACAGGCGATTGAAGAGCTCGGAAAATAATCTCTCCCCTTAAACGGAAAAAGCTCCACGGAATAACTCGTTCCATGGAGCTTCTTTATATGCATTCGTATCGCAAAGGGAGGGGGCGGGGGACTCCAAAAGGAATCCATTCGCGGCCCCGAAGGGGAACGTGCTGGATTCCGTTGGAGTTCCCCGCCCCCTCCCGGCCACGAACAAATCTTTATGCGAATGCTTTTCCTGTCAGCATCTCATATGCTTCTTTATACTTCGCAATCGTCTTGTCGATGACATCCTGCGGGAG
>ONJV01000316.1 GCA_900318215.1 uncultured Veillonellaceae bacterium | reverse complement strand
ACGTCCTCGGCTCCGACGGCCGCGCCGACGAAGTCATGGCTCTCGTCAACGCCAACAAATAATCGACGCGCATTCGCGTTTCGGTCATGCAAAAAGCCGCTCCTGCACGGGAGCGGCTTTTTGCATGTTGATTTTTATTGCAGCGCTTCTTTCAGCGTCTCCATATTTTTTCGCATCGCGTCGAGGTACGCATCCTTCGCGTCCGGCGTCGCCTCCCCCGTCACGACGGGGTCAAGGCTGTAGAGCTTCGCACCGGTTTCGCGCGCGATGGTCTCGGCCGCAGCGGGCGAATACTGCGGCTCGGCGAACAGCACCTTGACGGGGAGTTCCTTCACCTGCTCGATTGTCGTCTCAAGCTCGGCTGGCGTCGGGTCAGCGCCGGGTTCGCGCTCGATGACGCCGAGGATGTGCAGGCCGAACTCTTCGGCGAAGTATGGGAACGCCTCGTGGAATGTCACGATGTCCTTGTGCGGCACGTCATCGAGCGCCGCATGCATCTCGGCCTTGAGCACTTCGAGCTTCGCGAGATACGTTTCTGCATTCGCCTCATACTGGTCGGCATGCGCTGGGTCGGCCTCTTTGAGCTGATCGCGGATGTTTTTGACCTGCTCGATGTCCTTCGTGATGCTGAGCCAGACATGCGGATTCGCCTCGCCGTCTTCTTCCATGAGTTCAATGCCGCGCGAGGCGTCGATGACGGTCATGCCTTCCTGCATCTTGATGACCTTGTCGAGGAAGCTCTCCATGCCCGCGCCATTGACGACGAAGGCGTCGGCTTTTTCGAGCGTCTTCATGTCCTCCGTCGTGAGCTGGTAGTCGTGCAGGCAGCCCGTCTGCGGCTTCGTCATGTTCGTGACCGTCACGCCCTCGACGCCGTCCGTCAGATTGATGACATCAATGTACATCGGGTAGAACGACGTCACAATGTGGAACGTGCCATCCTCTGCTTTCTGCGTCTGTGCGGCTGGTGCTCCGCCGCAACCGGCGAGCAGCAGGCAGGCCGCGAGCAAGGCAGCGCTCAGAACGGCCCAGAGGTTTCTGTGTTTCGTGGTTTTCAAGCGTTCACGCTCCTGTCTTTTTGATGATAGCTTCTATCATACCACAGTTTTGCGGAAAAAGCAGATTTCTGCTAGAATGGAGACAGATTTTTCGATTTCTGAAAGTTGATGGGAGGGGTTTCGATGAAGTTCGCAATTCTCGGCGCTGGCGGCACGGGCGGCTGTGTGGGCGGATACCTCGCGCATGCAGGAAATGACGTGACGTTCCTCGCGCGCGGCGCGCACCTCGCGGCCATGCAGAAAAACGGCCTGACGATTCATCGCAGCGAGGGCGGCGACATCCATGTGGCAGACGTCAAGGCCTGCACGGCAGATGCGTATCAGGAGACACCCGACGTCCTGTTCGTCTGCGTCAAATACTACAGCATCGGCGACGCCATCGCGCTCGCGCGGCGCGTGGCTGGGCCGGATACGCTCGTCATCCCGATTCTCAACGTTTTCGGCACGGGCGAAGTCATGCAGAAAGAACTGCCGGGCATCACGTGCCTCGATGGCTGCATCTACATCTGGGCGCTCCGCGAAGCGCCGGGCGTCATCCGGCAGGACGGCAAGATCCTGCGCGTCTTCTATGGCTTCCGCCCCGGGCAGGATGACCGTCTCGCACCGAAAGCGCAGGAGGTCGAAAAGATTTTGCGCGATGCTGGCATCCATGCGCATTTTTCCAATGACATCCGCCGCGATGCCTTGCAGAAATTCGCGTTCGTCTCGCCGATGGGCGCGGCCGGGCTCTACTGCCATGCCGTCAGCGGCGACATGCAGCCAGGCGGACGTGCGCGCGAAACATTCGTCGAGCTCATCCGCCAAAGCGCTCGGCGAGGCCATGGGCGTAAAGTTCGAGCGCGAACCCGTCGAGGCGGGCAAGAAGCTCATGGACGCGTCGTCAAAAGACCTCACGACATCGATGCAGCGCGATGTGGCGAGCGGCGGGGCGTCGGAATTTGCGGGGCTCGTTGACAGGGTCGTGAGACTTGGCGAGAAATATCATGTCGAGACGCCGCTCTACGCGAAAATCAGCGCGTGGGGCAAGGAGCAGCAGATAAAGTAATGACCTCCGACTTTTGAATCGTGAATCTCAAAAGTCCTACCTTCGACACACCCCCAGTCAGCTTTGCTGACAGCCCCCTCGGTGAGGGGG
>ONJV01000025.1 GCA_900318215.1 uncultured Veillonellaceae bacterium | reverse complement strand
ATTCGAGCGCGAGGATGGCCGCGCCATACGCGCCCATGATGCCTGCGATGTCGGGACGGATGACGTCGCGGTCCAAGAGTTTTTCCATGCAGCGCAGCACGGCATCGTTGTAGAACGTGCCGCCCTGCACGACGATATGGTCGCCGAGCGTGCGCACGTCCTTGAGCTGCATGACCTTGAACAGTGCATTCTTGATGACGGAGAACGCGATGCCCGCCGAGATGTCAGCGACCTCCGCGCCCTCTTTCTGCGCCTGCTTGACTTTCGAATTCATGAAGACCGTGCAGCGCGTGCCGAGGTCGACCGGCGCTTTCGAGCCGATGGCCAGCTTTGCAAACTCGGCCGGCGTCATGTGCAGGCCCTCGGCGAAGTTCTGGATGAACGAGCCGCAGCCCGCCGAGCACGCCTCGTTGAGCGTGATGTTGCCGATGCTGCCGTCCTTGACGAAGAAGCACTTCATGTCCTGCCCGCCGATGTCGAGCACAAACGTGACCTCGGGGCAGAATTCCTGCGCGGCACGCAGATGCGCAAACGTCTCGACCTCGCCGCCGTCCGCATGGACGCCGGCCTTCACAATGGCCTCGCCATAACCCGTCGTCATGCAGCCGGCCACATGCGCCTTTTCCGGCAGTACCTTGTAAAAGTCCTGCAGCTCCGAGACGACGCTCTTGAGTGGCGAGCCGTGGTTGCTGCCATAGGCCGTATACAGGAGTTCCTTGTCCTTGCCGATGGCCGCGATCTTCGTCGTGGTCGAACCCGCGTCGATGCCGAGATAGACCGGCCCCTCGTAATGCTCGAAATCACCGCGCGGCACCTTGTCGCGGTCGTGGCGCGCCTTGAATGCCGCATAGTCCGCTTCATCCGCAAACAGCGTGAAATCCGCCTTGCGCGTCTCGCCGGCCGCCGCTTCTTCCGCGCGGCGGATGGAATCTTCAAGGCGGGCCGTATCGATGGTCTCTGTCTCGTCTGAAAGCGCGGCGCCCATCGCGACGAAATAGTTGCCATCTTCGAGGTCGACCGTATGCTCCTCGTCGAGACCGAGCGTCTCGACGAAGCGCTTCTTGAGCTCGGGCAGGAAGTGGAGCGGTCCGCCGAGGAACGCGACATGGCCGTCAATCGGACGCCCCTGTGCGAGATTGCCGATGGTCTGGTTCACGACGGCCTGCAGGATGGAAAGCGCGATGTCAGCCTTCTCCGCGCCGTCATTCATGAGTGCCTGGATGTCCGTCTTCGCAAAGACGCCGCAGCGCGAGGCAATCGTGTAAATCTGCTTGCCCTTGGCCGCGAGGTCGTTGAGACCTTTTGCGTCCGTCGAAAGAAGCGACGCCATATGGTCGATGAACGAGCCCGTGCCCCCTGCGCAGACGCCGTTCATGCGCTGCTCCGGCGCCGCGCCGAAGTACGTGATTTTCGCATCCTCGCCGCCGAGCTCGACAACCGTGTCCGTCTGCGGGATGAGTTCCTTGACGGCCGCCGCGCAGGCGATGACCTCCTGCACGAATGGCAGGCCGATGCGCTGGGCGATGCCCATGCCGGCCGAACCCGTCAATGCGAAATTAAATTTCTGCTCGCCGACGACTTTCTTGAGCGAGGCGAGATTCTCATGCAGTGCGTGGCCGATTTCTGAAAAATGACGCTCATAATTCTTGTAGACAATCTGCTTTGCCTTGTCGAGCACGACGAGCTTGATCGTCGTCGAGCCGACATCGATGCCTACATTGAAAACTGCGTTCACTGTAACACCACCTAATTGGTACCTTAGGGTTCTTGCCGCTTTCGTTCCCTCTGCATTTTTGCGTGCACGAAAGCGGGAGCCTTTTTCAGGCTCCTTCCTTATTCTACCCGATACGCGAGCGGCGTGCAAGTTATTTGTATATTTGGTATAATGTAGGAAACTTTTGCGAATGACGTCGCACGGGGAGGATTTCCATGAACATCGCCATCATCACGGGCGCATCGAGCGGCCTCGGCGCCTGGTACGCGCGCCTGCTCGACGCGGAAGGGCTCGACGAGCTCTGGCTCATCGCGCGCCGCGAGAAGCGCTTGCAGACCATCGCGGGCCTCATCAAAACGCCGGCGCGCGTCCTCGCGCTCGACCTCGCAGACGAAGACGCCGCCCGCATCATCGAAGACGAGCTCGCCACCGTCGAGACGCCCGAAGTCCGCTGGCTCGTCAACTGCGCGGGCTTCGGTTGCATCGGCCGCGCGGGCGAGATTCCTCTTGCGACGCTTGCGCAGATGGTGCAGGTCAACTGCACGGCGCCGCTGCGCCTCATCTCCGCCGCACTGCCGTTCATGAACGCGGGCAGCTGCATCCTCAACGTCGCCTCGTGCGCAGCCTTCCAGCCCGTGCCGGGCATCGGCGTCTACGCCGCGACGAAATCCTTCCTGCTCTCGTACTCGCGCTCGCTCGCATGCGACCTCGCGCCGCAGGGCATCGGCGTGACCGCCGTCTGCCCCTATTGGATCCGCGACACGGAATTCATCAGCCGCGCCGAGGCGACCGACGCGCACGGCCTTTTCAAGAATTTTCCGTTCCCGACCGACGCCGAGACCGTCGCGCGCCGCTCGATCCGGGCAGCAAAAAACGGCATCAGCGTCTGCACGCCCGATGCCGTCTCGTTCCTCGACCGCCTCGCAGCAAAAATCCTGCCGAAAGACCTGCTCATGAGCCTCATGGGGCTCTGGCATCGGCTCTGAGATAAAACGCAACAGACGAAAGCTCCTCCAGCGATGGAGGAGCTTTCGTCTGTTGAAATCCGTATTTTTCAGTGCAATCCGATTGCCGTGCCGAAAAGATGCACGACAAACGCGACAAGCCATGCAATCGCGCACTGCGTGACAACGGTGTAGACGGCATTCTTGCCGCCCGACTCGCGCTTGACCGTCGCGATGGCCGCGACGCAGGGCGTGTAGAGCAGCGTGAACGTCAGAAAGACTGTCGCCGTGAACGGCGTAAAGAGCGCCTGGAGCGCGGCGACGTCCTCGCCGACGAGCACGGTCAGCGTCGAGACGAGCGTCTCTTTTGCCGTGAAGCCCGTGAGGATGGCCGTGGCCACGCGCCAGTCGCCAAAGCCGAGCGGCGCAAAAATCGGCGCGACGGCGCGGCCGATGCTTGCGAGCAGGCTCTCGTCCGGTGTAGCGGCCGGATTGAGCTGGCCGTCAAACATCTGAAGAAACCAGATGACGATGGACGCCGCGAAGATGATCGTGAACGCCTTCATGACGAAACCTTTCGACTTGTCCCAGACGAGACGCACGACGCTCTTGGCCGACGGGATGCGGTAGTTCGGCAGTTCCATGACAAACGGCACCGGCTCGCCGCGGAAGCGTGTGCGGTCGAGCACAAGCGCATAGAGGATGCCGCAGCAGATGCCGAGGATGTAGAGCGAAATCATGACGAGCGCCTGATACTGCGGCGGGAAGAACGCGCCGATGATCAACGTGTAAATCGGCAGCTTCGCACTGCAGCTCATGAACGGCGTCAGGAGAATCGTCATCTTGCGGTCGCGGTCGGACGACAGCGTGCGCGTCGCCATAATGGCCGGCACGGAGCAGCCGAAACCGACGAGCAGCGGCACGATGCTGCGTCCCGAAAGACCGATGCGCCGCAAGAGACGATCCATGACGAACGCGACGCGCGCCATATAACCCGTATCCTCGAGAATCGAGAGGAAGAAGTAGAGCGTCACGATGGTCGGCAGAAAGCTGATGACTGTGCCGACGCCCTGCACAATGCCGTCGATGACGAGCGCATGCATGACGGGATTCACATCAGCCGCCGTGAGCCCTGCGTCGATACCCTCCGTGATGCCGCCGACAATCCACTCCATGCCGCTCGTCAAGAGCGCACCAATGCCATTGAACGTCATGACGAAGATAAAACCCATGATGGCGAGGAAAATCGGAATGGCCGTGTATTTGCCCGTCAGGTAGCGATCCATCTGCGCGCTGCGCTTGTGTTCCTTGCTCTCATGCGGCCGCACGATCGTTTCCTTGCAGAGCCCTGTGATGAACGTGAAGCGCATGTTCGCGAGCGCCGCCTCAGCGTCGAGGCCGCTCTCCTGCTCCATCACGGCGGAAATCTGGTCATAAATCGGCTTCTGCTCGGGCGGAATCTGGAGCTTCGCCTCGACGAGCGGGTCGTGCTCGATGAGCTTCGTCGCCGCAAAACGAATCGGCAGGCCTGCCTTTTCCGCGAGCGGCTCGATGAGGTGCGCCATCGCATGGATGCCGCGATGGACGGCCGCGACGGGGTCATCCGGGTCATCGCTGTCGGCACAGAAATCGATGCGCATCGGCTGTTCATGATTGCGCGCGACATGGATGGCATGCTCGACGAGTTCGGCGATGCCTTCATTTTTTGCCGCCGCAATCGGGACAACCGGGATGCCGAGCGTCGCCTCGAGCTCGTTGATGTGGATGGCGCCGCCATTCTCGCGCACCTCGTCCATCATATTGAGCGCGAGCACCATCGGGATGCCAAGCTCCATGATCTGCATCGTCAGATAGAGATTGCGTTCGAGATTCGTCGCATCGACAATGTTGATGATACCGTCCGGATGCGTCTGGAGCAGAAAATCGCGCGTGACGATTTCCTCATTCGAGTACGGCGAAAGCGAATAAATGCCCGGCAGGTCCGTCACGCGCGCCTCGGGATGCAGCTTCATCTGCCCGTCCTTGCGGTCGACCGTGACGCCCGGGAAATTGCCGACATGCTGGTTCGCGCCAGTCAGCTGGTTGAAGAGCGTCGTCTTGCCGCAGTTCTGGTTGCCGACCAGCGCGAATGACATCGGCGCGCCTTCGGGAATCTCCGTCGCCTTGTCGTGATGATGATAGCTCGGTGCGCGGTCGAACTCGCCGACGCCCGGATGCGGAATGGAAAAATGCCACTTCGCGGCCGGCACATTCGCCGCTTCCTCGTCGTGCAGTCCTTCCATCGTCAGCAGCCGCGCCTCATCGAGGCGCAGCGTCAGCTCATACCCGCGCACCTTCACCTGAATCGGGTCGCCCATCGGCGCCCGCTTCACGAGCTCGACATGCGTCCGCGGCGTCAGCCCCATGTCCAAGAGATGGTGCCGCAGCGCCCCCGTTCCATGCACGACCTTGATGAGTGCCGCTTCACCCGGCTGGAGTTCATCTAATGTCATCAATCGTTCTTGCCCCTTTTGTGCTTGCTCTTGAATTCATTCTCTGTTCCTTGTTCGTTGATATATACTATCATAAACCATCCCTATCTCCCATGCAACCAAAAAGGCAGCTGCCTTTTCTTCTTGAAAAAGCAACTGCCTTGAAATTCTTATGGAATCCGCAATCCCTGAGGATTACATCATGCCCGGCATGCCACCTGCCGGAGCAGCCGGAGCGGCCGGATGCTCTTCTGGCTTGTCGGCGACAAGGGTCTCGGTCGTGAGAACCATCGAAGCGATGGAAGCTGCGTTCTGGAGGGCGGAACGCGTGACCTTTGCCGGATCCACGATGCCAGCCTTGATCATGTCGACGTACTCGTTCGTGAGCGCGTTGAAGCCGTGGCCGACGCCTGCCTTCTTGACGTTCTCGACGACGACAGAGCCTTCGAGGCCTGCGTTGTCCGCAATCTGGCGAACCGGCTCTTCGATGGCACGGCGAACGATGTCGACGCCGACCTTCTCATCACCAGCAACCTCGAGCTTGTCGAGGGCCGGCTGGATGTCGATGAACGTCGTGCCGCCGCCTGCGACGATGCCTTCCTCGACAGCTGCGCGCGTCGCGTTCAGGGCATCTTCGATGCGGTACTTCTTGTCCTTCATCTCGACTTCCGTCGCAGCGCCGATCTCGATGACGGCAACGCCGCCAGCGAGCTTTGCGAGGCGCTCCTGGAGCTTCTCCTTGTCGAAGTCGGACGTCGTCTTGCTGATCTGCTGCTTGATCTGGGCAACACGCTCTTCAATAGCTTTCTTGTCACCCTTGCCGCCGATAATCGTCGTCTCGTCCTTCGTGGAGACCATCTTGTGCGCCTGGCCGAGGTCTTCGATCGTGACGCTGTCGAGCTTGCGGCCGAGCTCCTCGCTGATGACGTTGCCGCCCGTCAGCGTTGCGATATCCTGGAGCATGGCCTTGCGGCGGTCGCCAAAGCCCGGAGCCTTGACAGCGAGGCACTTGAACGTGCCGCGGAGCTTGTTGACGACGAGCGTCGTGAGGGCTTCGCCATCAACATCTTCAGCGATGATGGCGAGCTGCTTGCCAGACTTCACGACCTGCTCGAGAATCGGCAGGATGTCGTTGATCGCGGAAATCTTGCGATCCGTGATGAGGAGCAGAGGATCATCGAGCGATGCTTCCATCTTGTCCGTATCCGTAACGAGGTACGGGGAGATGTAGCCACGGTCGAACTGCATGCCTTCCTTGACGGAGAGGTTCGTCTTCATCGTCTTGGACTCTTCGACCGTGATGACGCCGTCCTTGCCGACTTTCTCCATCGCCTCAGCGATGAGCTTGCCCGTCTCTTCGTCCGCGGAAGAAATCGTCGCAACCTGCGCGATGTCTGCCTGGCCTTCGACCTTCTTGGACTTTGCCTTGATCTCGTCAACGAGAGCGTCGACAGCCTTGCTGATGCCCTTCTTGATGATCATCGGGTTCGCACCAGCGACGACGTTGCGCATGCCTTCATGAATCATGGCCTGAGCGAGCAGCGTTGCCGTCGTCGTGCCATCGCCTGCGATGTCGTTCGTCTTCGTGGCGACTTCCTTGACGAGCTGTGCGCCCATGTTTTCGAACGGGTCTTCGAGCTCGATGTCGCGCGCAATCGTGACGCCGTCGTTCGTGATCGTCGGTGCACCATACTTCTTGTCGAGCACGACGTTGCGGCCTTTCGGGCCGAGCGTGACTTTCACGGCGTTCGCGAGAGCGTCGACGCCGCGGCCGAGTGCCCGGCGTGCTTCTTCTTCAAAAAGCATCTGTTTTGCCATTTTATATTACCTCCGAAAAAATCGATGTATCTGGGCTCGCGTCAAAACTCTGAATCTCAGAGGACTGCGAGGATGTCGGATTCGCGGACGATGAGGTATTCCTTGTCATCGACTTTGACTTCCGTGCCCGAGTATTTGGAGAAGATGATGTTGTCGCCTGGCTTCACTTCCATCGCAGCGCGCTCGCCGTTCTCGAGGAGCTTGCCCGTGCCAACAGCGACGACGGTGCCTTTCTGCGGCTTCTCTTTCGCCGTGTCCGGCAGCACGATGCCGCTTGCGGTCTTGACATCGCTTTCGGAAACTTCAATGACAACTCTTTCGCCCAGTGGCTTGATCATGTATATCTTCCTCCTAACATGGTTTGCAGCTTTGCCTGTTAGCACTCACTAGGTCTGAGTGCTAACTACAGTCTCTATAGTACCCTGTCTTAGTCAAAATGTCAAGCGCCTTTTCGAAAAAAGTCAAAAAAACAAGGAGCCGATTTTCCGGCTCCCCGTTGCTTTCAAAATTTCATTTCACGGCCGCCCGCACGATGGCCTCGGCGACCTCCTTGACGGTCAGGCGTTTCGCCATCGCGTACTGCTGGATGCGGCGGTACGCTTCCTTCTCCGTCATGTGGTGCACGGCCATGAGGATGCCCTTCGCACGGTCGAGCGTCTTACGCATCTCGAGCGTATCCTTGACCTTGTCGAGCTCGGCCGAGAGGCTCTGCATCTCCTCCCAGCGCGAAAGCGCGATCTCGATGGCAGGAAAGAGATTTTCTTCCTCGACGGGCTTGACGAGGTAGCCGAGCACGCCCGAGTCCTTCGCACGGTCGACGATTTCCGGTTGGCTGTAGGCCGTCAGGAGCAGCACGGGCGCGAGGTTTTCGTCCGAAATCTTCTTGGCCGCTGTGATGCCGTCCATCTCCGGCATCTTGATGTCCATGATGACGAGGTCTGGACGGCGCGAGCGCGTGATTTCGACGGCGTGCCAGCCATCGACAGCCTCGCCGACGACTTCATGGCCGGCATCCTCGAGCATCTCCCGGAGGTCCATGCGGATGATGGACTCGTTGTCTGCGATGACGATGCGCAGGCTTTTCTTCTTCATGAAACCCTCACTCCATTTCTCTGCTCTTTCCTTCAGTTCCGGGAATCTTCCCGTTTTCAGGCGGATGGCTGCTTGTGATTTTTCGGAAACGCGACCGTGACGCGCGTGCCGCCGCCCGGTGCGCCATCGTACTGGATGGAGCCGCCGAGGTCGCCCTCGATGAGCGTCCGCATGATTGAGACGCCGAGCGAGCGCGCATGCACTGCGTCAAATCCCTCGGGCAGGCCGATGCCGTCGTCCGTGAATGTCAGCACATAGCCTGCAGGCTCCTCGCGCATGGCGAGGCAGATGCGCCCCGCATGGCGTCCCGTAAAACCATGCTCTGTCGCATTGAGCACGAGCTCGTTGAGCACGAGGCCGATGGAGCTCGCGTAGCTCGATGGCAGGATCAGCGGCTCTCCCTCGCACGATGTCTCGAGATGGAAGTCGCGGTCGACCATGCTCATGGCGACGAGGTTGAAAATCTGCTCAGCGAGCTCCTTGACATTGACGGTCGCGTGCCCCTGCTCCGAAAGGAACTCGTGAACGATGGCGATGGAAAGAATGCGGTTGACGCCCTCCTTGAGCGCGGCCTTGACATCCGGCGATTTCGAGCGCCGCGCCTGCATGCGCAGCAGGCTCGCAATCGTCTGCAGGTTGTTCTTCACGCGGTGGTGGATTTCCTGGATGACGGCCGACTGCACCTGGATTTCGCGGTCTTTCTCGCGCACTTCCGTGAGGTCGGAGATGACGAGGATGCGGCAGAGCAACCGCCCGCCTTCCTTGATGGGCAGGTCGCGCTCGAGGAGCACGAGGCCGCCGACCTCGATTTCGCGCTCCCACGGACGGCTCGTGACCTGCGTCTCCTTCGTGATGTGCTGCGTGATCTTGCGGTCGAACAAATGGCCGCCGACGAGGCTCTGCACGCCGAGCACGCGGAAGATGCGCGTCGCCGCCGTCGTCGCGAACGTGATGCGGTTGAACTGATCCGTGATGATGATGCCGTCACTCGCCGAGAGGTGCTGGTACATCGCGGGCTCGAGCTGCCTGCGCGCACTTTTGAGCAGCAGCCGCGACGCGTCGAGCAGGCGGCTGTACCCCTCCATCGCGCGATTCTCGCTCGTCGTCTCAAAGCAGACAATGCCGAGAATCGTATTGCTGTCATAAACAGGCTCGGCCATCATGTCGATCATGCTGCCATAATTCCACTCGCGCTTGCCCTGCATGAAGCGCCCCATCTGCATCGCACGGCAGAGGAGCGGCTCCTCGATCGTGCGCACGACCTCGCCGACGGTCGGCGCGTCTGGCGTCAGGTAGACCGTATGCGGCCAGTGCTCCGCCGCGATGACAAACGATTTCTTGTCACTGCGCAGCAGATAAAGCCGCACGCGCGCGTGCGCGAGGTCCGCGAGGAATGGGAACACGACGAGCATCCGCTTCAAGAGCTCCTGCTGCATCGCCGTCAGCGTTGTGTGTTCCCGACAGATGGACATGATGTCTTCCATGAATGCACCCTCTTTGTTCTATGGAATCGCCTCTCATATTATAGCAAAAAAAAGACAACAGTTATGTAAATCACGATTAGAAAATCTACATAGCTGTTGTCTTGTGTCAAGTCAATCCATGTGACCTGTATTAGTCCTCGCCGACGTCCTGGAGCGAGAGCCCCGGCACGGCATTGAGATAGAGGTCGCTGTACGCACCCGCCTGCGCCTGATAGTAGCCGCGGCAGGCAATCATGGCCGCATTGTCCGTGCAGAGGATGCGGTCAGGGAAATAGAACTTCACGCCGCGCTTCGCCGCGCCTTCGCGCAGCCGCGCCTCGAGCGCGGAGTTCGCCGCGACGCCGCCCGCGAGCACGAGCGTGTCGAGCCCCGACGCTTCGAGCGCTTCGAACGCTTTGTGCGCGAGCACCTCGACGACGGACGACTGGAACGACGCCGCGATGTCGGGGAGATTGAGCTCGTGGCCCTTCATGCGCTCGCTGTTGATATAGTTGAGCACGGCGGATTTCAGGCCGCTGAAGCTGAACTCATAGTTGCCCTTCTCCTGGAGCGCGCGCGGGAAGTCGATGGTCGGCTGTCCCTCATGCGCGAGCTTGTCAATGCGCGGGCCGCCGGGGTACGGCAGGCCGAGCACGCGGGCAATCTTGTCGAATGCCTCGCCCGCCGCATCGTCGCGCGTCTGGCCGAACATCCGGAAATGGTTGTAATCTTTGACGCGCACGAGCGCCGTATGGCCGCCCGAAACGACGAGCGCCATAAATGGCGGCTCGAGCTCCGGCGCCGCGAGGAAGTTCGCGAAGATATGGCCTTCGAGATGGTTGACGCCGATGAGCGGCACGCCGAGCGAAAACGCCAGCGCCTTCGCCGCCGAGACGCCGACGAGCAGCGCACCGACGAGGCCGGGGCCATATGTCACAGCGACCTGGTCGATGTCTGAAAGCTCGACGCCTGCCTCATGAACGGCCTCGTCAATGACGGGCATGATGTTCACGATGTGCTTGCGCGAGGCGATTTCCGGCACGACACCACCGAATTTCTGATGCACGGGAATCTGCGTCGAGATGATGTTCGAGAGGATTGTGCGCCCGCCCTTGAGGACGGCCGCCGACGTCTCGTCGCAGCTCGACTCGATGCCGAGCGTGAGTATTTCCTTTTTCAAACGCGGATGCCTCCTACTTCAAAAACTGGTCGATGGCCTTGTTGAGCCGCTCGATGGCCGCATCGTCGCCATCCTGCGCCGCGTCAACGATGCAGTGGCTGATGTGGTCTTTGAGGATGATGCGCCCGACGCCGCGCAGTGCTGCATCGACCGCCGAGAGCTGAATCAGCACGTCGCTGCAATCGTCGCCCGCCTCGACCATGCGCTTGACCTTTTCGAGGTGGCCGATGAGCCGCGACATGCGGTTCAGCACGGCCTTCGTCTGCGTATGGCTGTGGACATGGCCGTGCGCACGGCCACCGTCATGCGCACCATGACCACCGGCATGCTCATCGTGCGTATGCAGCAGACCGAGTTTATGCGCTTCTGCATGTTCCTCCGGCGTCATCACTTCACCGCCAGCGTGACAGTCTCGCCGTTGATGTTCCACTCTTTCTGGTGGCCGTCGAGCTCGCCATAATGGACGGCGTCCGTCAGCGTCGCGCCTTTGAGGAAGTCCTCATTCTTCTTGACGAGGCCTTCAAGCTTTTCGTTGCCCGAGAGATAGACCTCGATGTGATCCGTAACCTCGTAGCCGTTCTCCTTGCGCATCGTCTGCACCTTGCTGACGATCTCGCGCACGAAGCCTTCTTCGATGAGTTCCGGCGAAAGCGTCGTCTCGAGCGCAATCGTCACGCCGCCATAGCGCTGGCAGTTGTAGCCTTCCGTCTGCGCCATCGTGACATCGACATCTTCCGGCTGGAGCGTGACGTCGCCATCATCGAGATGGAGGACGAGCTGGCCCGTCTTGTCGAGCTCTTCCTTCGCCTTGTGGCCGTTGACGGCTTTGAGCGCTTTCTGGATGGCGCCCATCTTCTTGCCGACCTTCGGGCCGAGCACGCGGAACTGCGGCTTGAACGTATACGTGAGGTATGCTTCCATGTCGTCCTTGAAGACGACCTGCTTGACGTTGAGCTCTTCCTCGACGATTTTCTTGAAGAAGTCCGGCAGCACCGTCTCGGCCTTGACGTACATCGTGCCGATCGGCTGGCGGTTCTTGATGTTCGCGTCATTGCGCGCCGCGCGGCCGAGCACGACGATGGAGAGCACTTCGCCCATGTTCTTTTCGAGCTCGGTGTCGATGTGCGCCTCATTGACCTCCGGGAAGTCGCAGAGATGGACGGACTCCGGCGCATTCTTGTCGATGCTGCAGACGAGGTTGCGGTAGATGGATTCCGTCATGAACGGAATCATCGGTGCCGCGGCCTTGACCGTCGTGACAAGCGCCGTGTAGAGCGTCATGTAGGCGTTGATCTTGTCCTGCTCCATGCCCTTCGCCCAGAAACGGCTGCGGCTGCGGCGGACATACCAGTTCGAGAGTTCGTCGACGAACTGCTCGAGCGCCTTGGCAGCTTCCGTCACGCGATAGTGCGAGAGGTCGTAATCGACGTCTTTGACCATCGTGTTGAGGCGCGACAGGCACCATTTGTCCATGACGGGCAGCTTATCATAGTCGAGCGTGTATTTCGTCGCATCGAAGTTGTCGATGTTCGCATAGAGCACGAAGAACGCATACGTGTTCCAAAGCGTGCCCATGAATTTGCGCTGGCCTTCCTGCACGGCGTCGTCATGGAAGCGGTTCGGCAGCCACGGTGCGCTGTTCTCGTAGAAATACCAGCGAATCGCATCAGCGCCATGCTTGCCGAGCGCCTCCATCGGATCGACGGCGTTGCCCTTCGACTTCGACATCTTATGGCCGTCCTTGTCCTGGACATGGCCGAGCACGATGACGTTCTTGTACGGGGACTTGTGGAACAGCAGCGTCGAAATCGCAATCAGCGAATAGAACCAGCCGCGCGTCTGGTCGACGGCCTCGGAGATGAAATCGGCTGGAAAGCGCTTCTCGAAGATATCCTTGTTCTCGAACGGATAATGCCACTGCGCGAACGGCATCGAGCCGGAATCAAACCAGCAATCGATGACTTCCGGCACGCGGTGCATCGTCTTGCCGCACTTCGGGCACTTCATCGTGACCTGGTCGACATACGGGCGATGGAGCTCGATGTCATCCGGGCAGTTGTCGCTCTTTTCCTTGAGCTCGGCAATCGAGCCGATGCACTCCTGATGGCCGCATTCGCACTGCCAGACCGGCAGCGGCGTGCCCCAGTAGCGGTTGCGCGAAAGACCCCAATCCTGCACATGCTCGAGCCAGTTGCCGAAACGGCCTTCGCCGAGGGACTTCGGGATCCAGTTGACCGTCTTGTTGTTCGCGACGAGCTCGTCTTTGACCGCCGTCATGCGGATGAACCACGACGAACGCGCGTAGTACAAGAGCGGCGTATCGCAGCGCCAGCAATGCGGATAGCTATGCGTGAACTCCGGCGCCTTGAAGAGCTTGCCCTGCTCCTTGAGGTCCTTGAGAATCATCGGGTCGGCCTTCTTGACGAAGATGCCCGCCCATTTCGTCTCCTCCGTGAGCTCGCCCTTGCCGTTGACGAGGTTCACGAACGCGACATTGTATTTCTGGCAGACGCGGTTATCGTCTTCACCAAAAGCCGGTGCCATGTGGACGATGCCCGTGCCGTCTTCCGTCGTGACATAGCCATCGCATGTCACGATGAACGCCTTCTTGTTCGGCTGCTTTGCAACCGCTGCGTTTGCAAACGGATAGAGCGGCTCGTACTCGCGATACTCGAGGTCTTTGCCCTTGTAGCGCTCAACGACTTCGCGGTCGCCCTCGACACCATCGAAGACTTTGTCGACGAGTGCTTCGGCGAGGATGTAGTTCTTGCCGTTCACGCGGACTTTGACGTAATCGACGTCCGGGTTCACGCAGAGCGCGAGGTTCGACGGCAGCGTCCACGGCGTCGTCGTCCATGCGAGGTAGTATGCATCGTCGTCTTTCGCTTTGAACGTCACCATCGCCGAGCGCTCCGTGACGTCCTTGTAGCCCTGTGCGACCTCGTGCGACGACAGCGGCGTGCCGCAGCGCGGGCAGTACGGGACGACTTTGTAGCCCTGATAGAGCAGGCCCTTTTTCCAGATTTCCTTCAGCGCCCACCACTCGGACTCGATGAAGTTGTTTTCATATGTGATGTACGGATGCTCCATATCAGCCCAGAAACCGACGACATCGGAGAACTGCTCCCACATGCCCTTGTACTTCCAGACGGATTCGCGGCACTTCTTGATGAACGGCTCGATGCCGTATTCCTCGATCTGATCCTTGCCATTGATGCCGATGGCCTTCTCGACCTCGAGCTCGACCGGCAGGCCGTGCGTATCCCAGCCCGCCTTGCGCAGGACTTTCTTGCCTTTCATCGACGCATAGCGCGGCAGCATGTCCTTGATGACGCGCGTCAGCACATGGCCGATATGCGGCTTGCCATTCGCCGTCGGCGGGCCATCGTAAAACGTGAACGTATCATTTCCCTCGCGCTGGTCGATGGCCTTCTGCGCGATGTCATGATTCTTCCAGAACTGCGCGACTTCCTTCTCGCGCTCGACGAAATTGAGGTTGGTATCTACTTTCTTATACAACCGAATTCCCTCCTAAAAAATGAAGCCCTCATCCAAAACAGGATGAGGGCAGACTGCCACAAAAAACCACCTATTTCACGCACGGCACAGCAAAAGCGGCGCGATGCATTGTTCCATAACGGGGACATCCGGCGCGGCCTATTTCCGCAAATCGCCTGCGGTTTCAGCCGGCTGCTCCAGAGGGATTTTCCCGCACCCGTCCCCCGCCGGCTTCCACCTTCCCCGGCTCTCTTCGAGTTCTCGGATGCGCTACTCGCTCTTTCATCGCATTTCGTGTGATTGTACAAATTGACAATCACAATTGTATCACAGGGACGGCGAGTTTTCAAATTTTATTTCCAACCAAACGCCCTCTCACTGCAGCAAGTTCAGCACCTTGCCGAGATTCTGATTGCTCTGCGCCAGCATGGCCTGTGCGGACTGCGAAAGGATGTTGCTCTTGACGTAATCCGTCATTTCCTTTGCCATGTCCGCATCGGCAATCGTACTCTCCGATGCCAGCGTATTTTCATGCGATGTCGTGATGTTTTCATAGCAGGCATCGAGACGCTGCGAGTACGAGCCCCAGCGCGTCGCATCATCGAGGATGCGGTTGAGAGCATCCGTCACGGTACCAATCGCTTTCATCGCCTCTTCGAAAGGACTCACTTTCACATCACTGACACCGATGGCTTTCGCACGGGCGTCGGTAATCTTCATCATCAGATTCTGATTTGCCTTCGTCCCCGTCTGGATATAGAGACGCTGCTCCACCTCGCCGCCATCGCCAGAGAGTGATTTCAGCAGGGCTTCCGCATAATCTTCCAGCGTCCTGCTGAAATCACCGGAAATCGCGGCGAACGTCGTTCCGCCCGTGTCCTTTACGAGCATATCCCATTTTGTTTTCGCAGCACCCGGAGATACGACGCCTGTCAACGTAACGCCTGCGGCTTTCATCGCCTCAACTGTTTCTGGGATATCGTATGCCGACCCATCGGATTTTGTATGGAATGTCGCGTCTGTCACAACAATCAGTTGCTTGCTGGCATCTGGACGGAACGAATACGTCAACGCACCGCTGGTAGGGTCCATGATGGCTTCCAGTCCAGACTCTGGCTCATCGCCGCCACCACGTACCTTCAACTTCCCAAGTGCGTCTTTCAATACATCGACATCCGTCGTAAAGCCATCCGTCCCCAAATCATATTTCTCAACATCATCCGAAACCGTAGAGGCTTCACTGACATCACCATAGGAAATCAACCCAAACCGAAAATCAACACCAGCGGCTTTCAATGCATCTGCGAAAGTAGAAAGGCTGCTCCGCACAGAAGAAATCGGCGAACTCATGCTCCCCGTTGTATCCACCAAAAATACAATGTCTGCAGGTTTCGTGATTTCTTTGAACGTCACAATGCCATCCATCGGTACGAGCGGATAGAGGCCATTGAACGTCGACTGGAATGCATTATCATCAATCTGGTCTTTCAGCTGATCGACTTCTTTTTGAATTGTCGCACGATCGACATCCGTGACAGTATCATTTGCCGCCTGCAACGCAAGCGTATACATCTTTTGCAGGCAGTCCTTCGTGGCATCGAGTCCGCCGAGGCTACATTCACCAGCGCCTTGCCGTTCTGCACGTTCTGCTGGTCCTGACCAAGCGAGCGCACCTGCACGGTCATCCGTTTCGAAATCGCATATTCCGATGCGCCATCACCGGCGCTATTGATTTTCAAACCACTTGATACTTTTTTGAGCTGCTTGCCGAGTGTTGACTCATTCTTCTTCAATTCGCCGAGTGCCATCAGGGAACTCGAATTGTTCATAACTTGCATTGTGTTGTCCCCCTGCTCATCCTTGCTGTACCAATTGCGTCTTCCTGATACGTTCATCCTATATA
>ONJV01000078.1 GCA_900318215.1 uncultured Veillonellaceae bacterium | reverse complement strand
GGCTATCCTGACGATGAATACTTCTTCTTGAAGCTCATCGACATGAGTCGCCATTAACCTGCCGGGGATTGCTCATCCCACAGGAAAAATGATTGAGCCTCATTTTTCAATTTCTTTGTCGGGATACCTTTTACGCGGCCTTTTCCAACCCAAAATGGGAAAGAAGCTTTATGTCATGCTGTCAGGAGGTGGGCGCATCGGAGAGAAGCAGCATCAGGATCCCGTGTATTCCAGATGGTCATATGCAAGTCTTCTGGATGGCTCGCTGCTGAATATTGAAGATCCGATGTATGTGAAACATCCGACGCTCATGACAGCTTGGTTTTATGGTACACGGGAGCATTGGCTGCTGGAGGATGTCGTTGCGCTTATCAGGGCCGTATGCCGTCATTTATCGTTAGGGATTGTGGATGTCGTCTTTTATTCGTCCAGTTCTGGTGGTACGGCAGCACTTTCAGCAGCTGCGCTGATAGATGGGGCTCTTGCTATTGCAGTCAATCCTCAAATTCGATTGACGCATTGGTTCCATTATCCTAATTTCCTTGAAACTCTTGGAATTGATCTTGATGAGAAAGATCCTTTTCATCGAAATGAAATTTCAAGACTCATTCGAGAGAGTTCGTCTCGTTTTGTTATTGTTTATAATGTCGAAAGCTATGATGATGCGGAGAAACAAATTGCGTTTTTCGCTGAAGACATGGGGATGGAACTCACATATGGATTGTCACAGAAAGAGAATGTCTTGCTGTGGGGATATGATGCAAAAGGCGGGCATTGTTCGCAAGAACCGAGAGAGCTTTTCCCCTATATCGTATTCATTGCGCAGAAATTTGCGGATGGTCGGTTGTCACTAGAAGACGTTCATCATGTGGATGCTTTCAATTATATATGGCACATGATGTATGAACAGAATGCAAAGACAAAAGAAATTCGGAAGCAGCTGGATAATCAACGAGAACAAACGAAAATTGAACAGCGCAAGGCATGGGATAAATTTCTTGTCTTGGCTTTGGATGGAGCGAGATTTCTTCCTGAGCAACGATTGGATATTGATGACAAGATAGGAAAGCCGTTTCTTTATGCTTTGCTCCGTGTATTGAGCGTTTTTCGTCTGCGTCAGATTTTGGAGTTCGGTTTTGATGTCGCGACGAAAATCACAAGCCAATATGCAGAGCATGAAGGCGCGCAGCATCACGTATACGACTGGAATCGGAATCGCGTCATGGATATGTTGAAATCTTGGGCGCTGCCTCTCCATCATACGGTGATTCGTGGATCGGAGCCTGTGGAGGTCAAACGGCAGGAGCAAGATGGAATCGTTTATCCGGCTTTTGCGCAAGAGCGCCAAAGGCATCCGGAAGAGCAATATGATTGCATCCTCTTGAAAAGGTCGATTGTACGCGGGGGGGGGGGTACGCCCTCTATGGACATCATGCCGTATCTGCCCGAATTGCTTGCGGAGGACTTCGTCATTCTTGTCGATTGTGCCGAAGAGCCGTGTGAGCGTATGATGATTGAGGACATCGGGAAGATTCTGGACGTGCATGGCATTGCGCATCAGATGTTCCAGCTTTCCGATGATGTGCAGGATGCGTGCGTCATCGTGTCGGGCGGATGGGCAGAAATAGTGAAGGAGAAACTTTGAGATACAAAATTGAGCCTCTGCCGATAGCAGCAGGGGCTCGCTTTTATCTTGTCAGTATGCGAGATGAGATTCCTTGGCGATGCGGATGACTTCATCGATGGAGACTTCGTTGTCGGAGGCGATGTCCTGATAGGGGACATGACGTCTCAGCTGGTTGCAGATGGTGCGAAAAGCCTTTTCGGCGATGCCTTCAACTTTGCCTTCAGCTTTTGCATCAGCGCGTTCTTCGCGGATGCGCATTTCGAAAGTCATGTAATCACGCTCCTCTTGTTCGTTTTGCTTTACAGTATGGATACGCTCTTCGATTTTCTGGACAAGCGGATGATTGCTGACGATACCGTCCATATAATCAAGCAGGGCGCAGGCAGTTTCGGAAAGACCGGTACGGTTTCCCTTAGAAGAGATAAAGATGAACTCGCTTTCGTCTGGCAAGATGAGAGAGGAATCTGCTGTGCATGTGTGACGGAAA
Organism: uncultured Veillonellaceae bacterium; assembly: GCA_900318215.1. Classification (GTDB taxonomy): domain Bacteria; phylum Bacillota; class Negativicutes; order Selenomonadales; family Selenomonadaceae; genus Selenomonas_C. The sequence continues at coordinate 8,257 of ONJV01000078.1, read as the reverse complement.
GCATAGATTGCACGTTTTTTATCAAATAATGGAAATGGGCAGAAGAAGAGGATGATGGTCGGACGCAGGTCAGAGTAGAGGGAGCCTTTCGCGAGAAATTCGACGTCGAGTTGCCCTAAGTAAAATCGGGAACGCTTTGCGAGACTTATCATAGGATTGACGCCAGTTTTCTCGTGAATTTTGCGAACCTGCATTTCGACATCATAGATGCGTTCGACTTCGTCGTGGATGTAGACGTCGAGGCGCACGCCTTTGCTGTCATAAAAGGCTTGCAGCGGCTTTTCTTCTTCGAAATAGGTGATGCGTTTGATGTCCCATGAAAGGAAGGCATTTAGAGATTCCGTACAGATGTCGGCAGCTTCCATGACCTTCTTGAACATGTAGTCATCCGTGAAGGTCAGTTCCTTCCACGGTTTGATGGATGACACAGCGGCAACACCTCGCTTTCTTACCTCTTATTTTACAAGGATTTTGGCTGTCAAGCAAGACAAAATCCAATGCTTGATGGGGGAATCCAGAAGATGAAATACACCTACGAATTCAAGCGCAAGGTCGTCGAGGATTACTTGGCGCATCGCGGCGGCGTGCTGGCGCTTGCGAAACAGTACGGCATCCCCGGCAAGTCGCTCGTCCACCAATGGATCAAGGCGTACCGCGAGTTCGGCGAAGACGGGCTCAAAGCATCGTGGACGAAAGAGGTCTACGATGCGGAGTTCAAAGAGCAGGCAGTGAAGCTGTACTTGGCGGGGCTCGATTCCTACGAGGAAGTCGCTGCGCAGCTGCACATCAAGACGCCAGCGACGCTGAACCGCTGGGTGCAGGAGTACGAGGAGCACGGCATCGATGCCTGGGCGCCAAAGAAACGCGGGCGGCCGCGAAAGAAGTGAAGATGCAAACGAGCCTCTGCTGATGGCAGCAGGGGCTCGTTTTGTAATGATTCAATATGCAAGATGAGATTCCTTGGCGATGCGGATGACTTCGTCGACGGAAACTTCGTTGTCGGAGGCGATGTCCTGATAGGGAACACGGCGTTTCAGCTGGTTGCAGATGGTGCGGAAAGCCTTTTCGGCAATACCTTCGGCTTTGCCTTCGGCTTTGCCCTCAGCTTTGCCCTCAGCTTTGCCCTCGGCTCTTGCATCGGCGCGTTCTTCGCGGATGCGCATTTCGTAGGTCATATAATCACGCTCCTCTTGTTCATTTTTCTTGACGGTATGGATACGCCCTTCGATTTTCTGGACGAGCGGATGATTGCTGACGATGCCGTCCATATAATCCAGCAGAGCGCAGGCAGTCTCGGAAAGTCCCTTGCGGTCTCCTTTGGATGTGATGAGCAGGATTTCAGCATCGTCCGGGAGGACGATGGAAGGATCTTCCGTGCATATGTGACGGAAGGAATAGATGGAACGTTTTCCATCAAACAACGGGAAGGGGCAGAAGAAAATAATGATGGTCGGTCGCAGGTCGGAGTATAGGGAGCCATTTCGAAGGAAGTCGGCATCCAACTGCCCGAGATAGAAGCGGCAGCGCTTTGCAAGGCTCTCCATGGCATCGATGCCAATCTTTTCGCGCATCTTGCGAACTTGCATTTCGACGTCATAGATGCGATCGACTTCGTCATGGATGTAGACGTCGAGGCGTACGCCCTTGCTGTCATAAAAGGCTTGCAGCGGCTTTTCTTCTTCGAAATAGGTGATGCGTTCGATGTCCCATGAAAGGAAGGCATTCAGAGATTCCGTGCAGATGTCGGCAGCTTCCATGACCTTCTTGAACATGTAGTCATCCGTGAAGGTCAGTTCCTTCCACGGTTTGATGGATGACACAGTGGCAACACCTCGCTTTCTTACTTCTTATTTTACACGGATTTTGTTCGGCAATCAAGAAAAATGCGGTAACTTGAAGAAGTATGGTGCGATGATGGGAAGATACTTTGATGGACATCTGCCCGCTCTTTGGTTACTGTATACAATATTACTTTACGATAATCCATGAAATTTCGGAATATCCCTTGTGAGTGTACATTGTGTATGATATAATCTTCATAGGTTCCATAAACAGGCACGATATGGGCGTTTTGTGATTTGGAGGGATCGAGTATGCAGTTCAAGTTCAGTTTTTGTTCCATGAAGAAGATTGTCACTGCAGGACTGGCGGTCGTGATGTCGGCGGCGCTGCTCACGGGTTGCGGCGGTGGTGGCGGCGACCAGGCGTCGAGTGGCGGCGGCAAGACGTTCCTGAACATCGGCACGGGCGGCACGGCCGGCACGTATTATCCGATCGGCGGCGCGATTGCCGAGATTTTGAACAATAAAATCGACGGCATGAACGCAAGTGCGCAGAGCACGGGCGCGACGGTCGCGAATATCAACATGCTGAAGGATGGCTCTGTGGATATGGCCATCGTGCAGAACGATATCACGTATTACGCCGTCAATGGCACGGAGATGTTCAAGGACAAGAAGGTCACGAACCTCAAAGGCATCGCATCGCTTTATCCTGAGACCTGCCAGTTCGTGACGCTCGACAGCACGGGCATCAAGACGATTGCAGACCTCAAGGGCAAGCGCGTCGCGGTTGGCGCTGCGGGCTCCGGTGCTGAGGCGAATGCGCGCCAGATTCTCGAAGCTTATGGCATCACGTATGATGACATCCAGGTGCAGTACCTCTCCTTCGGCGAAGGCGCAAGCGCCCTCAAAGACGGTAACGTCGATGCCGCGTTCCTGACGGCGGGCTTCCCGACGGCAGCTGTGCAGGACATCTCCTCGCAGAACAAGATCCGCCTGCTCCCGGTCGATCCGGCCAAAGCGGATGAGCTGATTGCAAAGTATCCGTTCTACACGAAGACGACGATTCCGGCTGGCACGTATCAGGGCTTTGACGAAGACGTCCAGACCATTTCCGTCATGGCAATGCTCGTTGTCAACGACAAGGTCGATGACAAGCTCGGCTATGAAATCACGAAAGCTATCTTCTCGAACCTCGACCGCATCCAGGCAGCCCATGCCGTCGGCAAGATGATCTCGAAAGAGAATGCCGAGAAGGGCATGTCGCTTGACATGAACGCTGGCGCAAAGAAGTTCTTTGACGAAAAGTAAATGAAGGCAAGAAAAGTTTTTTTGGCCATCGTTGCAGCAATGGCGCTGCTCGCTTGGCAGCTTTTGCAGCCGGTATTCTTGGTGCAAGGCGGGGGGCGGACGCTCCTCGCCTTGCCTGTTTCCCGGCCGCAAGCGTTTACCGTCCGTTTCATCCACTCCGTGCAGAAGACGCCCGTCGAGGAAGACCTCGTCGCGGATGCCGAGGCACGGGGCGGGGCAGGAGAATTCCGGCTGCTCCGGACGCGCTACCAGTCGTTCGGCGTCGGCCTGCCATTCATGGAGAGCGAAGGAGAGTTTCATGAGGAAGGAGATTATTTCGTCTTCGACCACATGGACCGCCATTTCCCCGCGCTCTCGCTGCGGACGGGCGTCGGCACGCAGCTGACGCTCCGCGCGGCAGGCCGGACGTTGCGGTTTTACGAGATGTTTCCCCCGGGGGAGAGAATCGACCTCTCCATTGCGCCCGCGTATGAGGCGCTGTCTGGGCTTTGAACATGAAAGGAATGTTTTTTATGTCTGAAGAAATGACCGACAAAGAGCGAGCGGAGGCGGTGCTGAAGAAGTACGACAAGGACTCGGACACGATGGAGTACAAGGGCATCATGGCGAAGATTGTCTCCGCTATCGCCATCACGTTCTCCATCTTCCAGCTCTATACGGCGACGTTCGGCGTGCTTGATGCACAGTTGCAGCGCGCCGTGCATCTCGGCTTCGGCCTCGCGCTCGTTTATCTGCTGTATCCGACGCGGAAGAGCTGGTCGCGCACGAAGCTCCATCCGTTTGACTTGCTGCTCGCCATCCTCGGCGCGGCGGCACCGGCGTACATCCTGATCGAGTACAATCAGCTCGTCATGCGTTCCGGCCTCGTGACAACGCCAGACCTCGTCGTTGGCATCCTCGGCATCCTGCTTGTCGTCGAGGCGACGCGCCGCGTCGTCGGCATCCCGATGGTCACGGTCGTCCTGCTGTTCCTCGCTTATGCGTTCGCCGGGCCGTACATGCCAGGCGTGCTCGCACATCGCGGGCTGACGCTCTCGCAGCTCGTCGGCCATCTCTTCTTCACGACCGAGGGCATCTTCGGCATCCCGCTCGGCGTTTCCTCGACGTTCATCTTCCTGTTCATCCTGTTCGGCGCCTACCTCGAGTCGACAGGCCTTGGCAAATTCTTCATCGACCTCGCGAACAGCATCGCAGGCTGGGCGAGCGGCGGCCCGGCAAAAGTCGCCGTCCTGTCCTCGGGCCTCATGGGCACGGTCTCAGGCCCCTCCGTCGCGAACGTTGTCGGCACGGGCTCGCTGACAATCCCGATGATGAAGAAGCTCGGCTACCACAAGAACTTCGCAGGCGCCGTTGAGGCAGCGGCCTCCACAGGCGGCCAGCTGATGCCGCCGGTCATGGGTGCTGCGGCGTTCCTGATGGCAGAGTTCGTCGGTGTGCCGTATATCGACATCGTCAAGGCGGCCGTCATCCCGGCGCTCCTGTACTTCACGGGCGTCTGGCTCGGCGTCCATTTCGAGGCAAAGCGCAGCAACCTCAAAGGTCTGCCGCGCGAGCAGCTGCCGAAGATGAGCCGCCTGCTCGTCGAGCGCGGCCACCTCGCGATTCCTCTCGTCGTCATCGTCTACCTGCTCGTGACGGGCTACACGCCGATGCGTGCGGCTCTTGTCGCCATCGTACTCTCGATTATCTGCTCGGCGCTCCGCAAGTCGACGCGCATGAAGCCGATCGAAATCGTCCGCGGCCTCGACAAAGGTGCGCGCAACGTGCTCTCCGTCCTCGTCGCCTGCGCTTCGGCAGGCATCGTTATCGGCGTCGTCACGAAGACGGGCGTCGGTCTCAAGCTCGCGTCCGGCCTCCTGACGCTTTCGGGCGGCATGCTGCTGCCGACGATGTTCTTCACGATGATTACGGCTATCGTGCTCGGCATGGGCGTGCCGACGACGGCGAACTACGTCATCACCTCGACGATTGCGGCACCGGCCATCATCCAGATGGGCGTGCCCGTGCTCGCGGCACACATGTTCGTCTTCTACTTCGGCATCATCGCCGATGTCACGCCGCCAGTCGCACTCGCAGCGTTTGCTGGCGCTGGCATCGCGGGCGGCAATGCCCTCAGAACAGGCGTCAATGCAGCGAAGCTTGCCATTGCGGCGTTCATCATCCCGTACATGTTCGTGCTTTCGCCGGTCATCCTCATGATTGACGCGACGATTCCGGGCCTCGTCGTAACGACGGTCACGGCCATCATCGGCATGATTGCGCTCTCATCGGCTCTCATCGGCTACCTCGCCGACAACTGCCGCATCTACGAGCGCATCCTGCTGATTGCAGGCGGCCTGCTGCTCATCGATCCGGGCACAGTGACCGACCTCACAGGCATTGCAATCTTCGCCATCATCCTGTTCTTCCAGATCGAGCGGAAGAAGAAACGCGCGAGTATGCTGGAGGCGTAAATACTGTCCTGATTCCACATGAAAAAACAACCGCCGGTGCGATGGTTTCATTCGCACCGGCGGTTGTCTTTATGAGGCGATGGGGTTATTTGCCGAAATAGCGGTCATGGAGGCCCTTGAAGCCGCAGCCGTGGCGGGCTTCGTCTTTGCACATCTCATGTACCGTGTCATGGATGGCGTCGAGGTTGAGCTTCTTAGCGAGCGTGGCGAGGTCTTTCTTGCCAGCGCAAGCGCCGTGCTCGGCATCGATGCGCATCTCGAGGTTCTTCTTCGTGGAGTCGGTGAGGACTTCGCCGAGGAGCTCTGCGAATTTCGCTGCATGCTCAGCTTCCTCGAATGCATAGCGCTTGAAAGCCTCAGCGATTTCCGGATAGCCTTCGCGGTCTGCCTGGCGGCTCATGGCGAGGTACATGCCGACTTCTGAGCACTCGCCCGTGAAGTTCTGGCGCAGGCCCTCGATGACTTTTTCATCGACGCCCTTGGCGACGCCGACGCGATGCTCATCCGCGAACGTCAGGTCGCCGGACTGCTCGACGAATTTCGAGGCCGGTGCATGGCAGATCGGGCACTCTTTCGGGGGCTCGTTGCCCTCATAGACATAACCGCAGACGCTGCAAACAAATTTCTTCATGTTTTCGTCCTCCTACTATACATATGATGGGAGCCATCGGCCGCATCTTGCTCTCGGCGATGGCGGTTGAACTTTGTCGTTGGCTTTATTATAAGGCATGGGAGGAGGAAAGAAAAAGCGGAAATTCAGCGATAAAATGAAAATAACGCTCGTATGCTCGAAAATGCTCCATGAATCTTGCTTCATCGCACTTTATAAAGAAAATGATATTAACAAAGAACAATTATTGATTATTGACGCATGGAAACTCCTTCCAATGGAGTCTTTTTGATGGTATAATGATGGACTAGAATGAGAAAAAGTATGTGAGAAGGGGATACGACACACATGTTTACGCGAATCACGAAGTCGGCTGCCGAAACGGCCCGGCTCGCACAGATGGTTGGCAAGAAGCTGCACGAAGGGACGGTCGTCTGCCTCGACGGCGACCTCGGCGCGGGAAAGACGCTGTTCGTCCAGAACGTCGCGCGGATGCTCGGCGTCGAGGGCGAGGTCACGAGCCCGACGTTCAATCTCATGAATGTCTACGAGGGCATCTGCCGCGTCTATCATTTCGACCTCTACCGGCTCGAGAGCGCGGAGGAGCTCGACGACATCGGCTTCTATGAATATACGGAGGAACCGGACGGCATCGTCTTCATCGAGTGGTCGGACAAGTTCCCCGAGGAACTGCCCGAGGACTACATCGCCATCCGCTTCGAGCGCACGGGCGGCGCATCGGATGAGCGGCAGATTACATTCCGCTGCGTGGGCGAAGAGTTCGTGGATGATTTGAAGGAGATGGACGAATTTTGCCGATTCTGAGCCTAGATACATCGACGCAGGTTTCTAGCGTCGCGGTGCTGAAAGAAGGACGCCTCGCGTCGGAAATCACGATGCAGGCGAAGCTGACACATTCGGAGACGCTGCTGCCGCACATCGAGCAGGCGCTCCGCATGGCGGGCGTGAAAAAGGAGGAGCTGACGGGCATTGCCGTGAGCATCGGGCCGGGCTCGTTCACGGGGCTCCGCATCGGGCTTGCGGCCGCGAAGGCGATGAGCTACGCGCTCCGGATTCCCATCGTCGGCGTGCCGAGCCTTGAGGCGCTGGCGCTTCATTACCGCGTGCCGGGCGTGACGATTTTCGCGCTGATGGACGCGCAGAAAAAGAATGTCTACGTCGAGCAGCTCGCATGGCAGCGCGAGGGAAGCGACCTCGCGCTTGCTGTGCAGTCGCCTGTCAAGGTGCAGCCGCTTGCGGATGTTCTCGCCGAGGCGGGAAAGCTCGCGGCCGTTGGCCAGACGGTCGTGCTCGTCGGCGACATCGTGCAGAAGCGGTTCGCGGGCAAGGACGGCCGAAGGGCGGGCAAGATGCAGCTGCCTGATGGCGTGCTGCTGCCGCCGCCGGAGCTCGTGCTGCCGCGCGCTTCGCATGTGGCCTGGCTCGGTGCCGAGCGTCTCGCGAAGGGCGAAGCGGACAATGTCATGGACCTCGAGCCCATCTACATCCGAAAGAGCGAGGCGGAACTCCTGTGGGCGAAGCATCATGCGGACGATGAGAATACAGTCGTCGATAATGAAAAAACGCGCGCCGCTGACGAGGCGCATGGCCGTCGCGAGGTGTCGCGATGACGGCGGCGAAACTCTCCTTCCGCAAGATGGTGCCGGACGATGCTGACGCTGTCGCGCGGGTCGAAGCGGCCTGCTTTCCCGTGCCGTGGTCGCGCGAATCGTTCTGGCGCGAGGCGTCGAATGAGAACACGTCGTACATCCTCGCCATCGACGAGACGACAGGAGAAGTCATCGGCTATGCTGGCTGCTGGATTCTCGCGGACGAGGCGCAGATCACGAACGTGGCTATCCTGCCGGACTTTCGCGGTTGCGGCGCGGGCACGCAGCTCATGGCTGCGAGCATCGCGGCGTCCGTGAAGCGCGGCGCTACGGCGATGACGCTCGAGGGGCGGCCGTCGAATGCACCTGCGCTTGCGCTCTATCATCATTTTGATTTCGAGGAGGTGGGTCGGCGCAAGGGATACTACAGCGACAATGGCGAGGATGCCATCATCATGTGGAATACAAAGTTGGCTAAAACTTTTTCTCGTC
>ONJV01000070.1 GCA_900318215.1 uncultured Veillonellaceae bacterium | reverse complement strand
CCATTGTGTTCATCCTTTGCGGTTGCGAGTGATTCTGTCAGTATGCCAGAACCGACGTTGACTTGTAAAGGCCTTTTACACAAACTATTTTACACTCCCTTATGGTTAGTTGATCCAATGAGACGCATGAGTGGTTCGTGCTACGGTGCATGCTCGTCCTGCTTTTCATTGCATCACGGTTGGTTTCGCGATAGAATATAGAAGAAAGAAATCTTTTCAAAGGAGGGCGCATCATGGACAATCTTGCCTACAAAGAACCACCACGCGTGGAACTTATCGAGGGAAAAACCTGTCTCATGTCACCACGGCCAAAGCTCATGCACAATCGCATCTGCGTCCGCATCGCACATATTTTCGAAAGTTATCTTGAGAGAAAACGATGTGTTGCACTCGGTGATGGCGCGGATGTGTATCTCGACGACAAGAACCACTACGTCCCCGATGCCATGATTGTCTGCAACCGGTCGATTCTCCACGAAGACGCCGTTTATGGTGCTCCGGACCTCGTGGTCGAAGTTCTTTCTCCTTCGACGGCAAAGAACGATCGCGGGCCGAAGATGCGCCATTATGCCGAAGCCGGCGTCAAGGAATATTGGATTGTCACGCCGATTGGGAAAACCGTCGAAGTCTATTACAATCATGACGGCCGTTTTGACATCGACGCTGTCTATACCGATTTTTCTGACCATGACCTCGAACGCATGGACGACGATGACCGCAAGGATGTCCGCCTAGAGATTCCCGTGTCGCTTTATGAGGATTTTTTCGTCAAGGTCCGGGACATTTTCGTGAATACCGATGGATTTCAAAAAAATTGAACTGCTGAAAAAGAGACGGTTGCGGGTCTCCACGATTTGTGGAACTGCAATCGTTCTTTCTGCTTTATGCAAGTAAAAAATCTATGATATTTTGATTTCGGATCCCATTGAAATCTTGGATGAACGTCCGATCCATCGTCAAAACATACTTCTCGTATTGATCGGGCACGGCAAAAAGCGGCCGCAGTTCCCGTTCACGCGTTGCTTCATCAAGGATGGTAGCAGAGACTTGATAGTACCTGCGGATTCCTGCTTTTTCTGCGATGAAATCGACTTCCAACGAACCGATTTTTCCAATCCGCACGCGATATCCGCGGCGAAGGAGCTCAAGATAGACAACATTTTCAAGGATATGACCGTAATCTCCGCCATGAAAATCCAACAACGCGTTCCGAAGTCCTAAATCGACGCTGTAATATTTTTCCTGCGTTTTGAGAAGCGCCTTCCCCTTGATGTCATAGCGCTGCGCCCGATAAAAAATGAACGCTTCTTCCAGCATGCGCAGATAGTTGTCAAGCGTCGCTCCCGAAACTTTCCTTCCCTGGCTCGTAAGATAGCCACTGATGCGATGCGTAGAAACGGGGCTCCCGATTGCATCTGCCAGAAACGTTGCAACGCGTTCAAGAAGCTGCGCATCGCGCACGCCATTTCTTTGAACAATGTCCTTGACGAGCACAGTATTGTAAATGCCCATGAGCACCGTGCCGATTGTCTCCTCATCCTGCGGCAGCGAAGGAACAATGGGCAAGCCGCCATAGGTCAGGTACGACTGGAACGCCGCTTCTCGATCCGCACCCCGCTCCGCTGGCAGAAACGTCAGGTATTCCTGAAACGACAAGGGAAACACCGGAATTTCAACATAACGCCCAGAAAGCAAGGTCGATAGTTCCGAGGAAAGCATTTTTGCATTCGAGCCCGTGAGATAGATGTCAGCCGCACCCTCCTCAAACAGGGAATTGACAACTTTTTCCCATCCTTCCGTCGCCTGCACTTCATCCAAGAGCAAATAAAAAGGTGGCTCACCTTGCAAACATTCCTTCAGATATCGATAGAGCTTCCGATAATCGCGATACTCTTCCATCGCAAGTGATTCGAGATTCATCGCGATGATATGGTCTGACGGAACGCCTTCCTTCTTGAGCGCCTCTGCGAACAACGCCAGGAGCGTCGATTTCCCTGACCGCCGCATCCCCGTGATGACTTTGATGAGCGGCTGGCCGCGGAAGCGGAAAAACTGCGTCATGTAATGGTCGCGCGGTATCATGTAAATCATCACCTCTTTTTTCATTATACTGAAAAAACTTTTTCAAATCAATTGTTTTTGCAGTATAATGAAAGCATCGAAGGATTGACGATAAACAAAAGGAGCCGTTGCAATCGCAACAGCTCCTTTTTCAGTGCAAGTGTTTCCGTTTCTTTTCCTGACACCCTGGGCACACGCCGTAGAGGTAGATCTGGCGGCCTGTGATGTCGTAGCCGGTCGCGGCAGATGCCTGGCGCAGCAGGCCGACGTCGTTGAGGACGGGCACGTCGTCGACGCGGCCGCAGGCGGTGCAACGGACGTGCGGGTGGTTCGACGTGTTCGCGTCGTAGCGGAACGCGTCTTCGCCAACATTGAGCTCCTGCGCGAGGCCGACCGTGCAGAGAATATCGAGCGTCTTGTAGACCGTCGCGAGGCTCATCGTCGGATATTTCGGCGTGAGCTTCTGGTAGAGCATGTCCGCATTCGGATGCTCCGTCGTGCTGGCAAGCGCCTCATAGATCGCGAGCCGCTGCGGCGTCGCCTTGAACCCCTTGTCGCGCAGGAGGTCTGTGACCTCCGTTCCCGAAAACATGGTCGTTCCCTCTCTTTCCCCTGTTTCTCGTAACAAATAACGATTCTTGTTTGATAACAGTATAATCGAAAGTGGAAGAGGTGTCAAGGTTTCGTTCAAAAGTTCCTTGGGCAACCGAAGGCTCCCTCTGAGAGGGAGCCTTCGGTGATAAATTACTCTGCGAACAGTTCCGTCGAGAGGTAGCGGTCGCCGGTGTCGGGCAGCAGGGCGACGATGTTCTTTCCTTTATATTCGTCGCGGCGGGCGAGCTCGACAGCGGCGGCGAGGGCTGCGCCCGAGGAGATGCCGATCAGGATGCCTTCGGCATGGGAGAACTGGCGGCCGTACTTGAAGGCGTCGTCATTCGGCACGGCGATGACCTCGTCGTAGATCTTCGTGTCGAGCGTTTCCGGCACAAAACCTGCGCCGATGCCCTGGATCTTGTGCGGGCCGGCCTGGCCTTTCGAGAGGACAGGGCTCGTGGCTGGTTCGACGGCGACGACATGGACGTCCGGGTTCTGCTTCTTGAGGTAGCGCGCGACGCCCGTCAGCGTGCCGCCCGTGCCGACGCCTGCGATGAAGGCATCGACTTTGCCGTCCGCATCTTCCCAGATTTCTGGGCCTGTCGTGGCTTCATGCGCGGCCGGGTTCGCCTGGTTCGTGAACTGCGACGGGATGAAGGAGCCCGGCGTCTCTTTCGCGAGCTCTTCGGCTTTCGCAATCGCGCCCTTCATGCCCTTGCTGCCGTCCGTCAGCACGATTTTCGCGCCGTAGGCCTTCAGCAGGTTGCGGCGCTCGACGCTCATCGTCTCCGGCATCGTGAGGATGGCTTTGTAGCCTCGTGCCGCCGCGACGCTCGCGAGGCCGATGCCCGTGTTGCCCGACGTCGGCTCGATGATGACGCTGCCGGGCTTCAGCTTGCCCTCTTTTTCCGCCTGCTCGATCATCGCCTTCGCGATGCGGTCCTTGACGGAGCCAGCCGGGTTGAAATACTCGAGCTTGACGAGCACGTTCGCGGGCAGGTCATTGGCCGCGATGAAATTGTTCGCCTTGAGAAGCGGGGTCTTGCCGATGAGTTCCGTGACGCTCTGATAAATCTTTCCCATGAAATCTGCCTCCTGTTCGTTCGAAAAACATTCGGGCGGGTTGTCCGCCGATTGCATACATGATTAATATGTTTACATCATAGCGCGGCAGCGCGCACTTGTCAAGCCCTTTGTGCACCAAATTTCCTTCAAACATATTCATCGGGTAGGTGATTGACATTTCGCCGCGTTTTCTGTATGATGGAAAGCAAGTCTTACCATCGCGCTAGGAAAGGAAGGAAACGCGTATGAAGATTTCAGCCAAGGGCCGCTACGGCCTCGCCGCCATGACATACCTCGCCCGCAGCTACGCCGCTGGCGCTCCCATCACGATCATCTCGATTTCGGAAAAGCTCGGCATCTCAAAAATCTATCTCGAGCAGGTCTTCTCCCTCCTGAAGCGCGCCCGCCTCGTGAACTCGATCAAGGGCTCGCAGGGCGGCTACCAGCTCTCCCGTGCGCCGCGCGCCATCACGGCCTACGACATCCTCTCGGCCATCGAGCTCTCGCTGATGGAGGAGGCGGCACCCGCCTCGCCGGAAAAGATGCCCGAGCTCGACCGCGCTCTCGCTTCGCGCGTCTATCGTCCGCTCGACGAGGCCATCCACAAGAGCCTCGCGGCTGTCACGCTCGACGACATCCTCACGGCCATCGACGAGGAAAAAGACGCCTCGAGCTTGATGTATTTTATATGAAACCGTTTACATATAAAAGACATACTCAGATGAAGTATACAAGCGAAACAATGAGAAAACGTTATCTTTTTGGTGTTCAAGCGCTTTAATCTCTCCTGAAGGGAAATTCCATCCCCTCTTTGTACTTCACAAACGCTTTCTTTTCGTGTATAATGCAGTCAAGTTGTTGGGGAAACTGCAACTGGAGCCTGACAACTTGTCCAATATACAGACGACACGATTATGGAGGTGTTACCCATGCTGGTAGACAACATCCGCGTCGCGATCGAGAACGGGACTTTTTCGGCAGACGAAGCTGCCTATTATATTCAGGAGCTCAAACATTCGACAAAGAAATTCACCCTCAAGAAAGTGACGATGTCCCGCACGGACTCGTATCTCGACCTTCGTTATTCGTTCAACGAGATTCCCTTCGAGCGCATCCGCAGGATTCCGCTCGCGCGCGTCCACGAAGAACGCGCTGTGAACAACTGAAGATAGCCGTTGGCGTCTTGACCCCTTACGGATATCTTCGCCATTTGCCGTCAGGCAAATAGCTTCCAAAGATAGCCTATTTCTCCTAAACTCTACCGAAATCCAATACCGTTCTCCAGACGCAAAAAAGCCGCTGCTTCGTGCAGCGGCTCTTTTTTCTTGCCTGCAAAATCAACGGAACTGGATGGCGTCGAGCTCCCAGACGCGGCCCGTGACGTTCTCCATCGGCGCATCGCTTCCGATGACGAGCTCAGGGAGGATGTGCTTCTCGGGGAAGACGTTGAAGGTCGCGGTTTCTTCGCCGTGCTCGAAGAAGGCTTCGACGACGGTCTTGTCGACGAAGAGCTGCACGGAGAGGTTCTCGTCGGTGTAGAGCTTGAACGTGCGGACACCCTTGCCGCCGCGCTTCATGCCATTCCTGTCAATCGTCATGGTCTGCGCCTTGCGGTCGTAGTGCATCGTGACTTTTTCGAGGCCGTAGGCGAGCGTCAGCGTGACGGCCTGCGCCTGGCCGAACGTGATGTCGACGAGCGCTTCGGCGCCGTCGGCGAGGCTCGCGCGGACGGCGGTCGTCTCGGCGGCGTCGAGGTCGACGGCGCTTTCCTGGATGCGCAGGGCCCGCAGCTCTTTCGCGGGCTGGGAGAAAATCTTGCCCTGCCGCAGCGTCAGCACGCGTGGCATGGTGAGGCTGTGCACCCAGCCGCGCTCTTTCGTCGGGTAGGCGTCCTCGTCGGGCATGCCGATCCAGCCGAAGAGGATATGGCGGCCTTCGCTCGAAAAGACCTGCGGCGCATAGAAGTCAAAGCCCTTGTCGAGCTCCTGGAAGCGGCCGTGCATGAGCTCCATGCTGTCAAGCGAGAGGTGGCCGGCAAGATAGCCGCACTGATAGCGGCTCTGGTACTTGTACGGGCGCGCCTCGAGACCTTGCGGGCAGAAGACGAGCACGTCATAGTTTCCGAAGCGCAACAGGTTCGGGCACTCCCACATGTAGCCGAAATCCTTGTATTTCGTGGAGATTTCGCCGCACGGCTCCCACTTGCCGGACGCGCGGTTTTCGTGGTAGACGAGCACGGTGCCCGTCTCGTTCTCGCGCTGCGCGCCGAGCACGAGGTAGCGCTCGCCGTGGCGGTAGAAGACGTACGGATCGCGGAAATGGCCTGTATAGCCCTCGGCATTCGTCGGGATGATGATCTCGTCCTTGCGCACGGTGCCGTCCTTCATCAGCGTGCCGAAGCGCTGCGCGGGCGTGCGGACGCCGTTCTCGTCCTTCGCGTTGCAGGTGTAGAGCACGCGGACGTCATCGCCCTCGACGAGGCCGCAGCCGGAGTAGCAGCCGTCTTTGTCGTGCGCGTCGCTCGGCCACATGGCGAGCTCGGGCGCCGTATAGTGGACGAAGTCGCGCGTCGTCGTATGCGCCCACGATTTGTGCTTGTGCTCGACGCCGAGCGGGTTCCACTGGTAGAAGATATGCGTGATGCCGTCCTGTCTGACGAGGCCGTTCGGGTCGTTGATGAGGCCGAAGGGCATCTCGAGGTGGAAGCGGTTGTGATAGCGGTCCGTGAACGGCAGGCCCTCGCGGACCTTCGCATTGATGGCAGCACGGTCGAATTCGCTGCCGATGTTCTGAGATTCCATATATAAATCCTCCCCCAAAAGCAATTCATTTTTCAGGCCCCCTCTAGAGGGGGCTGTCACCGAAGGTGACTGGGGGAGTAGTCGGATGCTGGAATCTGACAAAAATGCGACCGCCACTAAGCATCTCATTGTTTGAAATTCAAACGTGAGTTTTTAGAAACGATCGCATAATTGTTTGTTTTCGGGATTCTACTACTCCCTCAGTCGGCCTGCGGCCGCCAGCTCCCTCTAGAGGGAGCCTTTTTTCTTATTCGTCCTCTTCCGGACGGAACAGCGTGAACGTCAGCGCGAACGCGACGACGAAGCCGACGGCGTTGACGAGGATGTACGGAAGCAGGTGGTTGAGGTACAGGAGCGTGCCCGGCAGAACCGTGATGCCCATGCCCGTGCCTGCGAGGTGCATGAAGCTTGCGAGGCAGCCTGCGCATGCGCCGCCGACGAGTGCATAGAGGAACGGCTTCATGAGGCGCAGGTTGATACCGAAGATGACCGGCTCCGTGATGCCGAGGAAGGCCGGAACGATGGACGAGATGTAGAGAGCGCGCTTCTTCTTGTTCTTCGTGCGTGCCGCAACGGCTGCTGCTGCACCGCCCTGGGCGATGATGGCGCCCGTGATGATCGCGTTGAACGGATCGACGCCCGTCGTTGCGAGCAGCTGGACTTCGAGAGCATTGAAGATGTGATGGACGCCGAACACGACGATGACCTGCTGGAGGCCGCCGACGACGAGGCCGCCGATGCCGAACGGCAGTTCGAGGAACGCCTGGACGGCGCCGAAGACAGCCGTCTCGATGCCGTGCATGATCGGGCCGAGGATGAGCAGGCCGACAATCATGCCGATGAAGAGCGTGAGGAACGGCGTGACGATGAGGTCGATGATGTCAGGCACGAACGTCTTGAGCCATTTCTGGAGCTTCGCGCCGAAGATGCCGAGGACGAGCGCCGGCAGGACCGAGCCCTGATAGCCGACGACCGGGACGGAGAAACCGAGGATGTCCATCATCATCGGCTGCTGTGCGCCGCCCGGGATGGCTGCCCATGCGTTCGGGAGCTGCGGAGCGACGAGCATGAGGCCGAGGACGATGCCGATGACCGGCGTGCCGCCGAAGCGCTTCATCGTCGACCAGCAGACGAGCGACGGCAGGAAGATGAACGCCGTATCCGTCAGAACCTGGCTCATCGTCAGGACGTTCTTGCTGAACTCAAGGCCGAGCGCCTGGCACGCGCCGCGCAGGCCCATGAAAAGACCGGTGGCCACGAGGACCGGGATGATCGGGACAAAGACGTCGCCGAGCGTGCGGGAAATCTTCTGCACCGTCGACATCTGCGCGTAAGCCTCTTCTTTGTTGCTCACGCCGGAGAAATTCGTGCCCTTGATGAACTCGTCAAAGACCTTGTCGACGAAGCCCGTGCCGAGGATGATCTGGTACTGGGCCGCTGCAAAGAACTGGCCCTTGACACCGTCGATGTTCTCGATGGCCTTTTCGTCAATCTTCGACTTGTCGTTGATGATGAGGCGCAGGCGTGTCGCGCAATGCTCGGCATTGCGGACATTGTCCTTGCCGCCGACGTACTTCCAGATGAGCTTTGCCACGCGCTGCTCGTCCGGGAGGTTGTCGTACTCATGGTCTTCGGCCGGAGCGGCAGCTGCCGGAGCCGCTTCATCTGCGGCCGCTTTCGCCGTGACCGTCTTGTCGCCGAGCGCGATCGTGATGTCGCCGAACTCTGCCGCATTCGTCACAACGACCGGCGTCGTCGTCTCATAGCCAGCGGCCTTGATGGCCTCCGGGTCGAACTCGAGGAGCAGCTGGCCTTTCTTGACCGTATCGCCCTGCGCTGCTTTCGCCGTGAAATGCTCGCCTTTGAGCTTCACCGTATCCATGCCGACATGGATGAGGATTTCGACGCCGTCCGTCGACTTCATGCCGATGGCATGCTTCGTTTCGAAGAACACCGTGATTTCGCCGTCGAACGGTGCGTAGACCTTGCCTTTCGGGTTCTTGACGGCCGCGCCGCGCCCCATCGCACCGCTGCCGAACACCGGGTCCTGGACGTCGCTGAGCGGAATGAGCTCGCCTTCGAGCGGGCTGTCCAGACGAATGTCTTTCATTTTGTTCCCTCCATCTGCAAAAGAACGTTTCTCTTGATGATTCCCTGAAAAATCTTGGATGACGTTTGAATCAATGTGGTATCAGTTCCATGTCTATATACTACCAACCCCGTCGTACTTTGTCAATATCTTTCGCAAAAAATCTTCCAGAAAAGTTTCAGGGACAAGTGTCCCTTTATCCACAGGCGGTGCATTCTTTTCTGTGGATATTGTGGATAACCGTTTCTTCAGCCCCCCTCTAGAGGGGGACGGGCCCGAAGGGCGGGGGGAGTCCCTTGTACGACGCAGGTTCCACAAAAAAATAACTTCCGCGGGTGCGAAAAGTTATCCACACCCGCAGAAGTTATCCATCCGACTTACTTCTTCGGCAGCAATTTGCCTCCTCCCGGGAGCGCGTATGTCTTGCCGCCGAGCGCCGTGTCGGCCGTCGCATCGTAATAGATGTTGTGGCCGTTCGACGCGATATTTTCATAGTCCTCTGCCGCATCCTCGATTGTCGTGACGTAAGCATCGGACGTCATCGTCCATTTGGCGGCTGCTGCGAGAGTGATCGCCGCATTCTTCGCGGTATTCTCCGCGTTGAACGCACCCTCGTAGTCAGCCGCTTCGCCCAGCTGCAGCGTGATGCTCGACAGGGCATCCGCTTTCACGTCGCCCGTGAGCACCTGCTTCTGCGCGCTCAGCGTGAAGTCGCCGCCGTTGGCGCCCGTCGTTCCCCAACGGCCTGCCGCGACATTCACGAGCACGGAGCCAGATTGCTGCAGCTCGACATTCTCCAGGCTCGCCTTCGCCTTCGTGTTCGTCACGAAGAACATCGGACCATCCGAGAGATTCCGCAGGGTCGAATCCTTGGCGGAGAAGCTCGCCTCACCGACACCTGCATCGCCGGAAAAACTCTGGTAAAGCATGACGCCATGATCCTTCGAACCTGTGAGATCGACGCCATCGAGGACAATGGAGTTCTTGCCCTCGACGACGGCAATCTCACTGGCCGTCGCTTTGCCCTTGGAGTTATAAACCGAAATGTTTCCCGTTGAATAAACATTCGGGCTGCCCTGTCCGCTCGTCGCGAACGTGCCATCCTGCACCGTCACCGTGCCCTCGCCGCGATCCGTCGCGAGAGCCGCGCAGTGCTCGCCTTCCGTCGTGATATCGACATCCTCCGCCTCGATCGTGCCGCCATACGTCGCATCGAGGCCGCGCGAGGAATTGTTCTTTGTATGGATCTTGAGATTTTTCGCCGTGACCTTCGCCTTCGAGCCCGTCGCAAAAACCGCATTCGCGCCATCGGCATCCGACGTCAGCGTCAGATGGGAAAGCGCAGCCGTGCTGTCTGCCGCGAGGAAGATGGCGTTCTGCCCCGTGAAATTCGAAGCATCAGCGCTCGACGAATTGCCCGTCTTCGAAAGCGTCGCCTGCGAAAGCGAGAGCGTGCCGCCATTTCGCACGAGCACGGCATTCGCGTCCGTCTCCGTCGCATCATACGTCTCGCCCGAAAGCGTCGCCTGCGTGCCATCGACAACTTTCGCCGCCGTGAGTTCCGAAGCCGACCTCCCCTGCTGCTGGCCCGGTGCTCCCTGCGGTGACTGCCCCTGCTGGCCGTTCGGAGCCTGCCCATTGGGCGGCGGCCCCGGGGGCGTCGAACCGTCTGGAGGCGGCCCCGGAGGCGTCGAGCCATCGGGAGGCGGCCCCGGAGGCGTCGAGCCATCGGGAGGCGGCCCCGGAGGCGGCTGGCCATTCTGCGCGCCCTGCGGCGGCTGTGGCGGCTGCTGGTTCTGTGTATCTGTCGTCTGCTGCGTCTGCGTCGTGTTGTCCACCGCGGCAAAGGCCGTCATACTGGCCGCCGGTGCGGCAAGCGCGAGCGACAGCGTCCAGGCCAGTACGGCATGCGCTGCTTTCTTGCGTGAAAACTTCATATTGCTTCATCCCCTGTAACTTGATGATGTCAGTATACGGCAGGGGATTTATATTGCATTGTGACGGTTATTTAGAAGCTGTTGGATGAGGTTGAAAAATTCGTGCCGCAAGATAAAGGACGGGAAAAGGGTTCATGGCAAGAATCTGGAAATCCGAACACGAAAAAAGCACCCGCAAAAGCGAGTGCCTTGAACTTCGACCAGCAACTTCCTATCCTCCCAGCCCGTCACCAGGCAAGTACTTTCGGCGTTTATGTGCTTAACTACTGTGTTCGGAATGGGAACAGGTGGAACCACATAGCCAACATCACTGGATTCAAACCGGCAACTTCCTATCCTCCCAGCCCGTCACCAGGCAAGTACTTTCGGCCTCTGGATGCTTAACTACTGTGTTCGGAATGGGAACAGGTGGAAC
>ONJV01000071.1 GCA_900318215.1 uncultured Veillonellaceae bacterium | reverse complement strand
CACATGCTCGAGGTCGATCCGACGATTGCGAGCGACCAGCCGAAGGTCGAAGTGCATCCCCTCGACATCGGCGGCAAGGACGACCCCGCGCGCCTCGTCTTCACGGGCGCGGACGGCGAAGGCGTCGATGTGACGGTCGCTGACTTCCGCGGCGGCTTCCGCATGATCAGCTATCCCGTCACCTGCCGCAAGGCCGAGGCCGAGACGCCGCATCTCCCGGTCGCAAAGCAGCTCTGGACGCCGAAGTGCGGCCTGAAAGCAGGCGCGACGCGCTGGCTCGAAGCGGGCGGCGGCCACCATACCGTGCTGTCGTTTGCCATCACGGAAGAGGAGATTCACGACCTTGCCGAGATGCTCGGCTGCGAGCTCGTGGAAATCCTGTGACGTCCGATTTCGGTCGAAACCATGTTCGTTTTATATGCGTTTTGTCGTAAACTTATTTCTGTGCACGAACACAAAAATTTTTGAAACCTATTGACAAACAAATTTTCAGCGTGTATCCTAAAAGCCGTGAAGGAAATCTCACAAACGCGAATCATGTGAGTTTTCAAAATCTTTTCGGCAAGTCTTTTTCCACTTTGACTGTGCACGAACACAGTTTTTAAGCGAGCTGCGGACCAGCGAGGTGAACACGAACACGCAGCTGTCACTCCACATCGTCAAGTTTTACGGAAAAAACAAAGAAGGAGACGAAAACAGTGAAAAAGATTCTGGCATTGGTACTGGCCGTCATGATGATGGTCGTCGCCGCTGGCTGCGGCGGAGGAGGAGATCAGGCGAAATCCTCCGGCTCGGGGGCAAGCTCCGGAGGCAAGCAGATCACGATGGGCTTCTCGCAGATCGGAGCGGAATCCGAATGGAGAACCGCGAACACGGAATCCATCAAGCAGGCCGCGCAGGATGCCGGCATCAACCTCCAGTTCTCCGACGCGCAGCAGAAGCAGGAGAACCAGATCAAAGCCATCCGCTCGTTCATCGCGCAGGGCGTTGACATCATCGCCTTCGTGCCGATTGTCGAGACCGGCTGGGACACGGTCCTCAAAGAAGCCAAAGATGCGAACATCCCGGTCATCGTCGTGGACCGCGATGTGAAAGTCGCCGATGACAGCCTCTACGTCGCAAAGATCGGCACGGACTCCGTCACCGAAGGCAAGAACGTTTTCAAATGGATTGACGAGTACATGGGCAAAGAGAACAAGAAGCCGCGTGACGGCGGCAGCCAGTACAACGTCGTCATCCTCGAAGGCACGGTCGGTTCGTCCGTCGCCATCCGCCGCAACGAAGGCTTCAAAGATGCGATGGCAGCTTCGCCGAACGCCTCTAAGTACAACATCCTCGCTTCCCAGACCGGCGAGTTCACGCGCCAGAAAGGCCAGGAAGTCATGGAGTCCTTCCTCAAATCCTATGGCGACAAGATCGACATCCTCTATGCGCACAACGATGACATGGCGCTCGGTGCCATCCAGGCCATCGAGGCCGCTGGCATGAAGCCGGGCAAAGACATCACGATCATCTCGATTGATGGCGTCAAGGGCATGTTCCAGGCCATGATCGAAGGCAAGTCAAACTGCACGGTCGAGTGCAACCCGCTGCAGGGCCCGCTCCTGATGGAGACGGCCAAGAAGATTCTGAACGGCGAAAAAGTTGACAAGCTCGTCTACGTCGACGAGGGCATCTTCCCCGCCGATGTTGCAGAGAAGACGCTGCCGGAACGTAAATACTAATTTCCCTTCCCTTTAAAACACAATATCCCTCAAAAAAGAGTGGCCGCGCCCCGCACTCGTGCGGACGCGGTCACTCTTCTGTTATAATTTTAATATTATAAAATGTGGGGTGTGACGAGGAAGGAAGGTCGTCCAGATTGCAGCAGATTTTTTGTCCTGTCAAGAAGCCAAACCGCAAGGCGTAGCAGAGCTACGCCGAGGATTTGGCGACGCAGACAGGGCGGAAAAGATGCGCAAGATGGGCGGCCTGAATTCCTCGTCACACCCCAGAAAAGGAGGCACCATCATGGCACAAGCCTTGCTCGAAATGCGTCAGATCGACAAGATCTTCCCGGGCGTGCGGGCGCTCTCCCACGTCGACTTCACGTTGCACGCGGGCGAGATTCACTCGCTCATGGGAGAGAACGGCGCAGGCAAGTCGACGCTCGTCAAAGTGCTCACGGGCGTCTATCAGAAAGACGGCGGCACAATCACGATGAACGGCAGAGAAATCGCGCCGAAGACGCCGAAAGAAGCGCAGGAATGTGGCATCTCGACCGTGTATCAGGAAGTGAACCTCTGCCCGAACCTCACGGTCGCCGAAAACATCTTCATCGGCCGCGAGCCCATGAAGCACGGCATGATTGACTGGAAGACGATGAACCGGCGCGCGGCAGAGCTCCTCGAAAAGCTCGACGTCCGCATCGACGTCACGCAGACACTCGACCACTTCTCCGTCGCGCTCCAGCAGATGATTGCCATCGCGCGCGCCGTCGATGTCGATGCGAAAATCCTGATTCTCGACGAGCCGACGTCGTCGCTCGACGAACAGGAGACCGCGCACCTCTTCCAGATCATCCGCCAGCTCCAGAAGCAGGGACTCGGCATCATCTTCATCTCGCACTTCCTCGAGCAGATTTATGAAATCTGCGACCACGTCACCGTGCTCCGCAACGGCGAGCTCGTCGGCGCCTACGACCTCAAGGAGCTGCCGCGCCTCGAACTCATCGCGAAGATGGTCGGCAAGAGCGTCGGCGCCGTGCAGGAAATGGACAAGAGCGCCGAAAAGAGCGTGCCGTCGGACGAAGTCTTCCTCGACGGCAAGGACCTCGGCGCGGTCGGCTTCCTCGACAGCGTGGACGTCACGATTCACAAGGGCGAGGTCATCGGCCTCGCGGGGCTCCTCGGCTCCGGCCGCACGGAGACGGCGGAGCTGCTCTTCGGCCTGCATCAGATTGACAAGGGCAGCCTCAGCGTCCACGGCAAGCCCATCCATTTCCCCGCGCCGATGGCCGCCATGCGCGAGAAAATCGCGTTCTGCCCCGAAGACCGCAAAGTCGCGGGCATCATCGGCGACCTGACCGTGCGCGAGAACATCATCCTCGCCATGCAGGCGAAGCAGGGCATCCTCCGGCACATCCCCTACGCGGAGCAGGTGAAAGTCGCGGATGACTGCATCAAGCTCCTGAACATCAAGGTCTCGAGCCGCGACCAGCTCGTCAAGAACCTCTCGGGCGGCAACCAGCAGAAAGTCATCATCGCCCGCTGGCTCGCGACGCAGCCCGACCTCCTCATCCTCGACGAGCCGACGCGCGGCATCGACGTCGGCACGAAGTCCGAAATCCAGAAACTGGCCGTCGCGCTCGCGAAGAAGCGCGGCATGGCCGTCATCTTCATCTCGTCGGAAATGGATGAGATGGTCCGTACGTGCACGAAGCTCATCGTGCTCAGAGACCGCCGCCGCGTCGCCGAGCTCACGGGCGACCACATCAGTTCCGACGACGTCATGAAAGCCATCGCAGGAGGTGCAGCATAATGGAGGCACTCAAACGTTTCACGAACAGCTCGCTGTTCCTGCCCGTCGTGGCACTCGTCGTGCTGCTGCTGTTCAACGCGTTCTTCACGGACGGCTTCCTCGACATCTCCATGACCGAGGACGGCCGCCTCTACGGGCGCATCATCGACATCCTGAACCGCTCGTGCTCGCTCGTCATCCTCGCGCTCGGCATGACGTTCGTCATCGCGACGAGCGGCATCGACATCTCCGTCGGCGCCGTCGTCGCCATTTCGGCCGCCGTCGTCTGCACGCTCCTCGGCGGGCGCGGCGATGGCGTCGCCGAGACGCCGTTCGCGCTCGCGATTCTCGCGGCCATCGGCGTCGGCGTCCTCTGCGGCATGTGGAACGGTTTGCTCGTCGCGAAATTCAAAATCCAGGCCGTCGTCGCGACGCTGATTCTCATGACGGCCGGCCGCGGCATCGCACAGCTCATGACCGAGGGCCAGATCATCACGGTCTACTACAAGCCGTTCTCCTACATTTCCGGCGTCCTGCCCGGCATGCCGCTGCCGACGAACATCTTCATTGCGCTCGCGATGGTGCTGCTCGTCGCGTTCCTCATGAAGAAGACGAGCATCGGCCTCTTCGTCCAGTCCGTCGGCATCAACCCGACGGCCGCGAAATACGCGGGCATCAACGTCACGCTCGTGCTGTTCCTCGTCTATGCGTTCTCCGGTTTCTGCGCGGGCGTCTCGGGCCTCATCGAGAGCTCGCTGATTCGCGCGGCCGACGCGAACAACGCCGGCCTCAACATGGAGATGGACGCCATCCTCGCCGTCGCGCTCGGCGGCACGCTGCTCTCGGGTGGCAAGTTCTACATCGGCGGCTCCGTCATCGGCGCCATCACGATTCAGACGCTCACGACGACGATGTATGCGCTCGGCGTCTCGTCCGACCAGCTGCCGGTCGTCAAGGCCATCGCCGTCATCATCATCTGCCTGATTCAGTCGAAGAAGGCACAGGAGATGTTCGACCGCTTCAAGGCGCGCCACAGCAAGCCAGCCGTTGCGGCAAGTTCCAGCAGCGGCGGAAAGGAGGCATGAGCCATGAAAATGAACAAGACGCTCGCAAAGCTCATCGCCTCGCCGTACTTCTCGTTTGGCGTGACGGTGCTGCTCTTCATCATCCTCTACGGCGCCGGCATCGCCATGTACAAAGGCTTCATGCGGCCGCAGGTGTTCTTCAACCTCTTCATCGACAACGCGGCGCTCATCATCGTCGCCGTCGGCATCACGTTCTGCCTGATTATCGCGGGCATCGACCTCTCGGTCGGCGCCGTGCTCGCGCTCGTCTGCATGGTGCTCGCATGGATGCTCGCGAATACCAGCATCCCCGTGTTCGCCTGCGTCGCCATCGTGCTCGTCATGGGCACGGCGTTCGGCGCCGTGCAGGGCTACATCATCACGAAATTCGACCTCCAGCCCTTCATCATCACGCTCGCGGGCATGTTCTTCTGCCGCGGCATGACGGCTGTCATCTCGCAGGACACCATCCAGATCACGGATCCGACCTGGGTCGCCATCGCGAGCTACCGCATCAACCTCGGCGTCGGCTTCCTCTCCGTCGGCGCGGTCATCGCGCTTTTGTCCATCATCATCGCCGCCATCGTGCTCGGCTTCACGAAATTCGGCCGCGCGGTCTACGCCGTCGGCGGCAGCGAATCGAGCGCCGCGCTCATGGGCCTGCCCGTCTTCCGCACGAAGGTCATGGTCTACACCATCTCGGGCTTCTGCTCCGCGCTCGGCGGCATCGCCTACAGCCTCATCATGCTGACGGGCTACAACCTCCACGGCCTCGGCATGGAGATGGACGCCATCGCCTCGTCCGTCATCGGCGGCACGCTGCTCACAGGCGGTGTCGGCTTCATCCCCGGCGCCCTCGTCGGCGTGCTGATCCAGGGCGTCATCCTGACCTTCATCAGCTTCCAGGGCACGCTCTCCGCCTGGTGGACCAAGATCGTCGTCGGTGCCCTCCTCTGCGTCTTCATCATCATGCAGGCCTTCATCACCGACTTCAAAGCCAAGCTCTCGTCGAAGAGCTCGATGGAGAATAAAGGATAGCCCTTAGCGCTTTAGCGCTTAGGGATATCCTTGCCATTTGCCGACAGGCAAATAGCGTCCAATAAAAATAGCAGGTCGTACCTTTTGGGCGGTGTGACCTGCTGTTTTTCATCTTCCGACGTTCTGCAAAATCCGGATTTCATTCTGTACGATGTTCTGCTGCTTTTCCGGCCGCACGCCGTTTACGAGGTACTCGAACGCGGCGCGGATGGCTTTGGCGGCTTGCTGGTGCGGGTGCTGGTAGAGCGCTGCCTGCACGACGCCTTCTTTCATGAGCTGCACCGTCGTCGGGATGGTGTCAAAGACGATGAGCGTGATTTTCCCTACGAGGCCGAGCTCTTTGACGGCGCGCCCCGTGCCGGACGCACCGGCCGAGATGACGAAGAGGGCGTTGATGTCTGGATGCTTTTCGAGCATCGCCTTCGTCTTTTCGTAGGAAATGCGTTCGTCGTCTTCGTTTTCGGCGACTTCGAGCAGCGTGAAGCGCGGGTTCTTGCGCAGGATGTCGCAGAAGCCGTCGAGCCGCTGGCGATGGCCGAGCATTGTCTTCGAGCCCATGAGCACGCCCGTGCGGAGCTCGGTCGGCCCAATCATCGCGAGCAGGGCGCCCGCGGTCTGGCCGCCTTCGTAATAGTCGCTGCCGACATAGAGATGGCGGTGCGAGAGCTCGACATCGTTGTTGATGGTGATGACGAAGATGCCGTCCGCGACACATTCGTCGATTTTCTGGATGACGGACGGCTCGCTCATCGGATTCACAATCAGCGCCTGGACTTCGTGGCGGAGCTCCTCGATGGCCGCGCACTGCTCGTCGGCATGGTAGCCGCGCAGCGTTTTCCAGACGAACTGCAGGCCGTATTCCTCATAGCGCCGCGCCATGCGGTGCAGCGTCTCGAGCACGTCGTCAAAGAACACGATGCCCTCGGACGGCAGCAGGATGCCGACGACCGGCTTGTGCTTGCGCGCCGCGAGCGCCTTGCCCGCAGGATTCGGCTGATAGTTGAGTTCGCGCATGACTTCGAGCACGCGCTTGCGTTTTTCGGGCTTCACATTTCCGCGGTTGTTCAGCACGCGGTCCACGGTCCCGCGCGATACGCCGCACATGTCTGCAATCTGCTTGATGGTCACCATCATGACACCTGCTTCCGTCTGCTGTCTGCAAAATCTTTCGGAGAGTTACTCCGTCCCGCCTTCGTTGTCTGCCTCGCCGCTCGACCAGACTTTCGTGGCGTAGACGGCGTTGAAGAGCAGGGCGGCCTGGAGGGCGACCTGGGAGAGGTTCGCGCCGAGGCTGCCGATGGTGTTGTCGCCCGTCAGCGTCTGGAACGTCAGGATGCTCCAGTAGCAGAAGTTCGCGATGTTGACGAAAATCCAGAGCGACCAGTTCTCCGTGTATTTGCAGATGTAGAGAATCTGCGCGATGAGGCTGATGACGAAGTTGATGGAGTCGAGGTACGGCAGCTGGCCGCCGAGCTGCGCGAGCACGACCCAGCCGATGGCCCATGCGATGAACGCACCGAAGAAAATCTTCTTGCGCGTGCTGGGCTGGAAGCTGCGCGTCGCGTCCTGCTGGCCCCAGAGCACCCAGCCGATGGGCTGCGAGATGACGTAGATGATGTCCATCGCAAACGAGCCGTAGGCGTGGCTGATCCACGCGATGTACGTCATGGCGACGCATTGGATGAAGCCGAAGATGAAGGAAATCTTGCGCCCTTTCATGCCGTAGACGAGGCAGATGACGCCCGCGACGCCCGAAATCATGCCGATGACGGTGTCGGGCGCGATGATGTAGGCGATGACCTGCAGGAGGAGCAGCGCCGTGACGTAGGTGACTTCGAACGGTTTCCAGTTCGTGAAGAGCTGGCGGTAGAGCCAACTGCTGTTCGTCGTTGCTGCCATAAATCAGTCCTCCTTGAGCGATGGGTCGCTGAGAATATCGAGTGCGGCGCGAAGCGAGGCCTGCTCGCCTTTTGCCACGAGGTCTTTGCTTTCGACGAGGCTGTTGACGCCTTCGGCGAGGTCGCCCTGGTACGGCACGACGTTGTTGAGGATGGAGAGCGTCTCCATGCCGCGCAGGCGTCCGATGACCATCAGGATGCCAGACTCCATGTCGTCGGCCGCGATGCCTTTGTCGTGCCAGTAGCGCTCGACCTCGGCGTTGTCATCGACGTAGAAGCCCTCATGCGAGCGCACGATGCCGTAGCAGGCGTCCGGCGCGTACTGGTGCGCGAGCGCGAGCAGGCGGTACGATGGCACGGCCGGGTAGATTTCGGGCACGTATTTCTTCGAAAGGCCGTCGTCGCGCACGATGCCTTCGGCGATGACGAGCTGGCCGAGCGCGATGTCCGTCTGCATGGCGCCTGCCGAGCCGACGCGGATGACCTTCTTGACGCCGACGTTATGGAGCTCCTCGACGCCGATACCGGCCGATGGCGCGCCGATGCCCGTCGACATGGCGAGGATGCGCTTGCCGCGGTACGTGCCGAGAAAAGACTTGTACTCGCGGTTGTACGCCCAGGGCTTGCCGTCGTCAAAGAGCTTTGCAATCGTATCGACGCGGGCCGGATCGCCCATGATGATGGCGCTGTCCGTGCCGATGTCCGGCGTGAGCTGGGTATGGGGTTCTGGCTGGTACATGGAATTCCTCCTTTTGGATATATGAATGACCTCTCATACACTTTTTTGCCCTGCAATTTCCGCAGGTTCTGGCGGGAGCCGCAGCTCCATCCAGAGCCGCTCGTAAGCGGCTTTCTTTTCGCCCTTGCTGTGCTGGGCTGCCCAGGCGAGGACATCGAGGTTCTTCTGATAGTTTGCCGAGTCGGGCGAGGCGCTCCAGACGCCCTTCACGAGATTGTCGGCGGCGATGATGCGGGCGTCGTTGAGGAGCTTCTGCACCGTCGTCGGGCTCATGTCGCGTTCGAGCGCGATGCGCTTGATGCTCTGGCCCTCGTAGACATGCGCGAGGAAGATTTCCATGCCGTCCTTCTCGACGCTGTACTTCTTCGGGCGGCCCGTCGATTCCTTGCGCACTTTTTCGGGGATGCCGAGCAGGGCGCGGAGGCTGCTGCGGGCCTCGGCCGTCAGCGTCATGAGCTGGTAGCTCTCCCCTTTTTCGAGGTCGGCCGGATCATCCGTGATGAGGCCCCACGTCCCCGCACTCACGATGAGCACCGTCAGATGCTCATCGCCTTCCTCCCCTTCCGAGGACAAGAGATATGCCGAACCTCTGGCAATCGCCAGCATTTCCGCCAGCCGCGGCCGCCGCATGCGGTCAATGTCCTCCGGCAGCAGCAGATCCATCGATGATGGCACGTTGTTCACCCTTTCAAAAATTATTTCATGGGATGCTTTGATTATAGAATATATTTTCGAAAACGACAAGGGGCTGCGCGAAAAAAGCAATTTGCAGGAAAGGGGTTTGCAGGAAGGAAGAGAATGTAAGATAATAGAAAGGAATAAGGTATGTGAAAAGGGACAAGACTGAGAGACAGGAGACGATACCATGATGACACTCACGCAGATGCGATACTTTGCGGCCGTCTGCCAATGGCAGAACATCACGAAGGCGGCAGCCTCGCTGCACGTCTCGCAGCCGACAATCTCCGTCGCGATGCAGACGCTCGAGACCGAGACGGGGCTGAACCTCTTTCACCGCGAAGGACGGCGGCTGCTGCTGACACACGACGGCGAGCACCTGCTCGCGCGCGTCACGCACATCCTCGACCTCACGGACCAGCTCGAGGACGAGATTGGCGATCTCTCGCATCATCGCAACCACATCCGCATGGCGATGCCGCTGCAGATTGGCACGTTCTTCCTGCCGCGCATCCTCGGCGAGTTCCGCGCCGCACATCCCGAGATTGTGCTCGACATCATCGAGACGGGCGGCATCGAGGCGCTCCATATGGTCGAGGAGGAAAAGCTCGACATCGCCGTGACGAACTACGAGACCGGCTTCTCGCAGAAGCTCGTCTACCGCAAGCTCTTCTCGTGCGGCTGCTGCTTCGTGACGTATCCCGGACACCCTCTCGCGGCCCGGGAAACCGTCAGCGTCGAGGACATCGGCCAGGAGCCGCTGACGCTCCTCGACAGCAAGTTCTTCGTCTACCGCCTCGTCAATGACGCCTATGCGGCCATCGGGCAGAAGCCGCAGGTCATCCACTACTCCCCCTACCTCCATACCGTCAAGAACCTCGTGCGGCAGCGGACTTGCTCGACGTTCCTCGCGGCACCGGCCGTGCTGCCGGACGACGGCCTCGTCGCCATCCCGCTCGCCGAGGACATCCGCTTGAACTCGGGCATCGTTACGCGCAAAGGCCGCCAGGTCTACGACGACGAAAAGACGCTCATGCAGTTCCTGCGGAAAGTCGTGAAGGAAGAGACCACGCGCAAGGCCGCGCACGGAGATAGCAGCGCCGCAGAAAAAAAGTGAAAGAAAGCGAGGAAAAGGCTTGACAAGTTTACAAGTTTACACTATAATAAAGCCAAGCAAAGGGAAAAGGCAAGGCGGTGAGAGCCGCCGGAGGAGATTGCCAGTTCCCCGAGCCCGCCGACATGAATCCATAAAGAAGGAGGGCGAGTCCGATGGGCAGGTAAGATGTCCCATAGGAATGGAACAAATGCAAAACAGCATACAGACGAAATGACCGCACGGGTGACGAGAAAGCCTGCGCGGTCATTTTGCGTTCCTCGTCAGCCCCCCTCTCAGAGGGGGGACGGGCCGCGTGAGCGGCGGGGGGAGTCCCTTGCACGGCAAATCGAGAAGTACAGCGCATCTTCCGCGGGTGCGACCTATTTTAATCCGCATCTTATCCAAATATCGTAACGTCATACCTGAGGTGATTTATCCATATGACAATGACTCCAAAGACCCGTCTCTTCCTCACGATTTTCCTCGGCGTGATGAGCGCGATGGCGCCCCTTTCGACCGACATGTACCTCCCCGCCCTGCCGGAGCTCACGACGGACTTCGGCATCCCGGCGTCTGTCGCGCAGCTGACGCTGACGATGACGATGATTGGCATGGCGGCGGGCCAGATGATCATGGGCCCGGTCTCCGACCGCTACGGCCGCAAAGGACCGCTGCTCGCAGGAATGGCCGTCTTCGCATTGACGGCGCTCGGCTGTGCGGCCGTTCCCGATATCCGCGCCTTCCTCGTGCTGCGCTTCCTCATGGGCTTTGCGGGCGCGAGCGGCATCGTCATCGCGCGTGCCATTGCGCGCGACGTCGCCGAGGGCGTCGAGCTCACGCGCTTCTTCGCCATCCTCATGATGGTCAACGGCCTCGCGCCCATCCTCGCGCCCGTCATCGGCGGCCAGGTGCTGCT
>ONJV01000297.1 GCA_900318215.1 uncultured Veillonellaceae bacterium | reverse complement strand
TATCGCGGCTCGTCGGGCGGCGAAGTCGCGCTGCTCCTGCGGCGCCTCCTGCACCGGCTCGGCATCGGCCGCGACCGCGTGCAGTTCATCCTCACGACGGCGAGCATGCCCGCGTCGTCGCCCGAGGATGACGCGGCCGTCCGCGCGTTTGCCGTCGCGCTGACGGGCGCGAAAGATTTCTCGCAGTTCACGTATCTGACCGGCGTGCGCGAAGACCTCTCGCAGGGCTGCACGCAGGAGATTCCGCAGGCCGCATTTGACGCAGCGGCCGCGCATCTCGCCGCCTTCACGGGCACGGAGGAGGAAAAGCTCGCGGCGCTCCGCGCCTTTTTCACAGCGGCCGCGCCCGAGGCGGCAAAGACCTTTGCGTCGCTCACGGCGGCGCAACCGTGGCTCTACGCGCATCTTTTGGACTTCGCGCCGTTCCATGCGCTCGTGACGCTCTGCCGCGGGCAGGCCCGGTCGCTCCAGGAGCTCGCGGAAAAGATTTTCCCCCAAGCCTTCGCCGAAGACCGGGAGCGGGCCATCGGCTACGTCTCCGTGCTGCTCGCCATCACGCCGTTCGCGCGTTCATCGTCCGGCGCCGTGCTGTTCCCCGCGCGCATGCACATGCTGTTCCGCGGGCTTCACGGCATCTATGCCTGCACGAATCCCGATTGCCCGCACGGCACGCACGCGGGCGGCCTCCATCTCGGCGAAGTCTTCCTCGAGGACGACCACCTCGTGTGCCCGGATTGCGACAGCACCGTCTACGAGCTCCATTACGACCGCCGTTGCGGGGCGCTCTTTTACCATGGATACGTCATGCAGAAAGCCATCGACGGCGCCGTCGACGCCGCGCTTCTCTGGCGCTACCCGGGCGAGCTCATGGACGAAGAGCTGCAGGAAATCGAGCTCTACCTGCCGCCCGACGGCTACCGCGCGAAGCCGGACCGCGAAAATCCCATCCTGCCGTGCTACCTCGATACGAAGAGCGGATTCCTCCACTTCGGCGACGATGCGTGGGCGGAGCGGCCGGGCGTGCGCAAGCTCTACTACGGCGTCTGGCACAAAAAAGGCGAGCCCGACGCCTATACGTTCGCGTCGTGCCCGCATTGCGGCCATCCGTTCGGGCGGCGGCAGCTCGCGTCGTTCTCGACGCGCGGCAACGAATCGTTTTACAACCTCATCCGCGCGCAGTTCCAGTTCCAGCCGCCTGTGCCGGGCAAGGAAGACGTCACGCAGTACCCGAACCAAGGGCGCAAGTGCCTGCTCTTTTCCGACAGCCGTCAGCGCGCAGCGCGGCTCGCGCGCGACATGTCGAACGCGTCCGACCGCGCGGCGGCGCGCCAGCTCTTTGCGCTCGCCGTGCGCCACATGGACGAAGCGGGCGAGCACTCGCTCGATGACCTCTACGGCTTCTTCTGCCTCGCAGCCGCCGAACGCAACGTGGTGCTCTATCACGGCGCAGACCGTGAGATTTTCGCGCACGGCATGAAGCAGGCCGCGCGGCGCGCCAAGCGCGGTCGTCCGCCCGGCCTCACGATGAAAGACGCGCCCGCTTCGTTCAAGGTGACGGTGCTCCAGCTCTTCGCCGGCGCGTACAATACCGTCTACGATACGGCGCTCGGCTGGCTCGAGCCGACGGACGAGGCGCTCGAAGAGCTTGAGGATGAGGGCATCGACATCGAGGCCGATGGGGGCAAGGAAGATGTCTGCGCGTTTTTGCATGCGTGGTGGATGAGCATCTTCGGGCGGAATGCCGCGCTCGCCAGCGACATCGGCGACGAAATTCGCGAAGAGTTCCGGTTCCGCGGCAGCGACCCGTTCGGCCTCAAAGCCGCGTGGACGTTTTCACGCGAGCTGCAAAAAATCATGGGCTGGACGAAGCGCTCGGACGAGATGGAGATGTATCATGACGCGCTCGACAAGGTGTTCCTTTCGCAGGGGGCGAACGGGCAGCGCTATGTCAATACGTCGTGCGTCCGGCCGGCTTTCGACCCGCAGGCGACATGGTACCGCTGCGACCAGTGCTCCGAAATCACACCACTCATGCTGCGCGGCTGCTGCCCGAACTGCGGCAGTCACGCCATCCATGCGATGACGCCGGAGGAGATGGCGACGCTGGACTTCTGGCGTGCGCCCGTGCTCGCCACGCTCGCGGGCGGCCCCGTGCGCCTCATCGACACCGAGGAGCACACGGCGCAGCTCTCGCACAAAGACCAACGAAATGACGCATGGTCGCAGACCGAGTCGTACGAGCTCCGCTTCCAAGACCTCGTCCAAAAAGATGA
>ONJV01000163.1 GCA_900318215.1 uncultured Veillonellaceae bacterium | reverse complement strand
TTCGCTGACCGTCATCTCCGTGACGGCCGCGATGGCGTCCGCATTCGTCGAGACCTGCTCTGACTGGCCCGAGATATCCTGCACGGCCGCGTTCGCCGTCGCGATGGACTCGGACTGGTGGTTGATGCCCTCGGCGATGTCCGCGACCTGGTTGGCCGACATCGTCGCAGCATCTGCCGTCTGATGCGCCGCCGCCGTGAGTTCCTCAGACGACGCCGAGACGCGCTCCGCGTGCTTCGAGATTTCCGCGAGCAGGCTGCGCATCGTCTCGCGCATCTGCGCGAAGCCCTTTGCGAGGGCGCCGAGTTCGTCATCTGCCTCATAGCAGAGCGGACGCTCGCGCAAATCGCCGCTGTTGATGATGTCACATTCTTCCTTGACAACCTCGATGGGGCGGCTCATCTTCGTCGAGAGCACATAGATGGCGACCGAGATGAAAATCAGCATGAGGATGCCGACACCCGCGAGAATCTTTGCCAGCGTGTAGGCGTTGCCGCGCACCTCCGACATCGGTGCGACCGCGACGGCCACCCATGTACGGGCCCCGAGGTCAATCGGCGTCAGAACGGCCTGCGATGCATCGCCTTTCGACGTCGTGTACTCCGTCGAAATCTGCTGGTGCGTGCTGGCCGCCTGCTTGAACGCATCGACGAGCTTCTGGTCGATGGTCTTGCCATTCGTCTCCGTCTGCGTCAGATCCATCTTGCCGACATCTTCCGGCTGCTGCGCATAGGCAATCGTAAGGCCGTCCTGGTCGGCGATGTAGACACGGCCCGTCTCCATGTACTGAATCTTGCCGACGATGTCATTGATGTCCTCGAGCTCGACCGTGCCATAGACGATACCAACGAGGTTGTCACTCTTGTCCAGTACCGGGCAAGCGATAATCGTGATGAGCTTGCCGCTCGTGCCCGAAACGGACGGGCCTGTCATATACGGCTGTTTCGTCTCGCGGACTTTCTTGATATAGTCGCGCGACGAGCGATCCATGTCGACGCCCTTGTCGCTCACAGCCTGGCCGTCCACGGTCGAGTACGCAAGCATGGCAAAGCCATCGCCTGCCGTCTTCTTGTAATGCGCGAGTTCCGCGACAATCTGCTCTTTCGAGCCGCCAATCAGCGCACTGTCGCGCGCGAGTCCCTCGACCTGCATCGTATGGCGCTGGAACTGCTTTTCGATGTCGTTGGCTGCCGCCTGGCCGACCTTCGAGGAAATCGTATCGGCATCCTTGATGAGTTCCTGGCTCGACATGTAATAGCTGATGCCGAAGAAGACCAGGAAGCTCCCCAAGAAAATCGGCAGGAATGCCGCTAGGAATTTCGTCTTCAAGCTGTTGAGCTTCATAATGAATTGACCCCTCCTGAAAAAAGGGGGGCACTCCCCCATGCCCCCGGGTATTGTTGTTTTTTATCTTTCCCCTTTATCTCTTCTTGTTCCCTTTTCACAACAATCTCTGAAAAACGGCAGCCGTGATTTCCCCGTCACTGCTGCTCGACGGCAATGTCTACTTCGAGCAGATGCCCTTCGACATCCATAGCGACTGTCAGATACGGGCCGTCGCTGATTTTCATCTGGAATCCCTGGCCGATGGAAAGGCTCGGCGTCGAAATATCGACTTCGAGCGAGAGGCCTGCGAGATTCGTCGCGGCCGTAGCCGTGAGCATGTTGCTCATCTCGGAAATCGCGCTCTGCGCCATCGCGTCAAACTCCGCGATGGGCATGCCCATCATCATCTTCGAAGCGATGAATTTCGCTGTTTCTTCATCCATATTGTAAACGACGTTGCCGCGCAGCTGCTTCGTGAAGCCCACGATGACGGAGACCCCGAGCCCCTCAACGTTCTTCTGCTTTACGTTGAGCGACTTTCGCGTCGGAGCAGGGAATCCCATCTGCGGCAGGACGGCTTCGACCGCATTCACAAACGGATTCACTAATTTTGCATCCATATATCGTTCATTCTCCCTCTGCAAAACCGATGTTCATGTAAATGTTGCCCGCGCGCGTTGCCGCCTGAATCTTGAAGGTCGTGAGCTTCGGGCTTGCGATGCGGATGTTCGTGCCGCTGATCGTGCCCGGCGGCGTGATGCGCATCTCCTTATCTTTGAAAATGTTGTTGATGTTCGAGACGCCGCGGCCGACGATGATGTTCGCCGCCTCCTCGACGCCGTCGATGGCCTCGTCTTCCGAGACATTGTCGACGCTGTCCTCGCCGAGCATGATGGCTGAGACCTTGTGCATTGTCTCCGCATCGAGGTAGAAGATGGCGCGGCCCTGCGGATAGCCCGTCAGGCCGATGATGACGGCGACGCCGCTGACATCGAGGAAGCGCCGGTTGTCGAGCTCGAGCGTGACCTCGCTGTGGAGGCCCGTGATGCTGAAGATGCCCTGCTGGAGCGCCTTGACGAATGCTTTCGCATACGACTCCCGGAGCACGGCCACCTTGCCGACCTCCGTCTGGCAGAGCGCCATGAGCGTATCAATGAGGTCATTCGTATTGACCGGCTTCTGCAGGAATGCGCTGATGCCGATCTCGCGGCCGCGCGCCATGAGGCTCGCGTCCTTCATCGCCGAAATCATGACAATCTTCGCTGCCGGATCGATCTCGTAAATGCGGCGGCTGCACTCGAGCCCGTCGGCATCCGGGAGGTTCATATCCATCGTCACGAGCGCGGGATGGTGTTTTTCATAGAGCTGGACGGCCTCTGCCGCATTCTTGGCCTGGGCGACGACTTCGAAATTCGTGCGATTCAGTTCATTGGCCAGCATGACGCGACTCACGCGGGAGTCATCGACAATCATGATCTTGACCTTTTCCATAAATGCTCACCTGCTTTTATTTTTCAAAAAATCAATTCACGATGGCTTTTACAGAAGAATATTCGATAACGCGGCGGAAAATCCCTGCCGCAATCGCAAGATTCTTTTCTTTTTACGTCTCTCTACAGGATAACAAAAAAAACGGGCAATCTCAAGGCTTTTTACCTATCTATTGTCCGTTTTTTGTCACAGCGGAGCAGATTTTCTGTTCCGATTAAATTTTCATGATTTTTCATCCATGATGGCTTCCGGGCCGCGGTCGCCCGTGCGGATGCGCACGGCATCGCTGAGCTTGTAGACAAAGATCTTGCCGTCGCCGAGCTTGCCCGTCTTGAGGACTTTCTCTGCGACCTCGAGCACGCGCTCGACCGGGATTTCGCAGATGACCGTCTCGACCTTGATCTTCGGCACAAGGTTGATTTCGTACGCCTGGCCGCGATAGATTTCGCGATGGCCCTTCTGCAGGCCGCAGCCATAGACTTGGCTGACCGTCATGCCGAGCACGCCGATCTTGTTCAGAGCTTCCTTGAGCTCCTCGAGCTTGCTCGTGCGCGTGATGATTTCTACTTTTGTAAGTTCCATGATGTTTTTCAGCCTCACTTTTAAGATAGCCCTTAGCGCTTCAGCGCTTAGGGATATCTTAGCCATTTGCCACAAGGCAAATAGCTTCCTTTATTTTATTGGATGATCAAGGACAGATGCCTGGAACATCGCCGGGCTGTCTTCCTCGCCGAGGAATGTGCCGAGCATCGTCGGGCTCGCCGAGAACGTATCGCCCGTATAGCCATGCTCGCCGTGCTCGACAATGTCGAGGCCTGCGAGCTCTTCCGACTCATCCGCGCGGAACGGCGTGAT
The DNA here is from genome assembly GCA_900318215.1 of uncultured Veillonellaceae bacterium. Lineage (GTDB taxonomy): Bacteria > Bacillota > Negativicutes > Selenomonadales > Selenomonadaceae > Selenomonas_C. The sequence continues at coordinate 1,712 of ONJV01000163.1, read as the reverse complement.
GGCATTGACAATCTTGTAGAGGATGAACGTGCCGCCAATTGCGAGCGCATAGGCAACGACCGTCGAAATGATCTGCGCCATCAGAAGATGCGTCTCGCCGTAGAACAGGCCGTTCGCACCATCCGGATTGACCGCCGTCGTCGCAAAGAGGCCCGTCGCGATGGAGCCCCACGTGCCGCCGAGGCCGTGGACGCCGAACGCATCGAGGGAATCATCGTAGCCCATCTTCTCTTTGAGCACCGCCACGGCGAAGTAGCAGACACCGCCGCCGATGAAGCCGATCAGGATGGCAGGCATCGGCTCGACAAAGCCGGCCGCCGGCGTGATGGCAACGAGGCCCGCGATGCAGCCGGACGCTGCGCCGAGCACCGTCGGCTTGCCGCTCCTGACCCACTCGAGGAGCACCCAGCTGACCGTCGCGGCTGCTGCCGCGCCCTGCGAAGCGAGGAACGCATTTGCTGCGAGACCGTTCGCACCGAGCGCCGAGCCCGCATTGAAACCGAACCAGCCGAACCAGAGAAGCGTCGCGCCGAGCACCGTCATCGGCAGGTTGTGCGGCAGCATGGCCGACTTGCCATAGCCCTTGCGCTTGCCGATCAGCATGCAGAGCGTGAGGCCCGAGACACCCGAAAGGATGTGGATGACGAGGCCGCCAGCGAAGTCGAGCGCACCGAGCTCCGCGAGGAAGCCGCCGCCCCAGACCCAATGTGCCATCGGGTTGTAGATCAGGATCGCCCAGAGCAGGATGAACAGCGTGAACGCGCGGAACTTCACGCGCTCGGCAAACGCTCCCGTGATGAGCGCCGGCGTGATGACGGCGAACATGCACTGGAACGCGACGAACGCGAGTTCCGGAATCGTGCCGCCCTCGAGCACGTTGAGGCCGACATTTGCGAGCCCGAACTTCTCGAGGCTGCCGATGAAGCCACCCACATCCGTGCCGAACGTCATCGTGTAGCCGAGAATCATCCACTCCACCGAAATCATCGCCACGATGAAGAAGCTCTGCATGATGGTCGTGAGCACATTCTTGCTGCGGACCATGCCGCCGTAGAAGAACCCGAGGCCGGGGGTCATGATGAATACCAGGGCCGCGCTGATGAGGACCCAGGCCGTATCGCCCGTGTCGATCATAAATACCAAATCCTTTCAAGTCACCATACAACGTATAAGTGCGGAAATATATGTAGCTATTTGCCTTGCGGCAAATGGCTAAAATATCTCTAAATGCTAAAGCATTAAGAGCTATTTTAAGGGGGAAGCAGAGAAAAAATAAGCATCCCGCCAAAAGAGCAGCCTGTGAGGGGGAGCTGCCCAGCGGCGGGACGCCGTTGTCCCTGCTTTGACAGATAATGTGTTTACCAGCGGAGGAGAAAACAAAAACCCACGCAGTCTGGTACCGTAGACTGCGTGGGCTCCATTGCCTCTTTGCTCTTGCTGATGCGTTCATTATATTGCACGGTTGGAACTCTGTCAACCTCAGATTTCATGTATACACGAATACACAAAATCACTGTGCATTCCAACCGTTCATCCGGCCGTGTTCAGAGCGCATGAGCAATGGGTTTGTGATGGTCGAATGTATAGATTTCCGTGAAGCCGAGGTCGCGCAGGATGGTCTGCGCGTCCTGCATGTGGTCGGTGAGGAACTCGGGCTTGTGGGCATCGCTGCCCATCGTGAGAATCTTGCCGCCGAGCGACTGGTAGAGCTT
>ONJV01000112.1 GCA_900318215.1 uncultured Veillonellaceae bacterium | reverse complement strand
TTCGCATTGCCGCGGCCGCCGCGACCGCCCTTTGCGACGACGGCTTCCTGCCCGACTTCCGTGAGGTCGGCGATGAGCTCGCCCGTCGCCTCGTCGCGCACCGTCGTTCCGGGCGGGACTTTGACGATGCACGGTGCCGCATTCGCGCCGTACTGGTTCTTGATGTCGCCGTTCTCGCCATTGTCGGCTTTGAATTTCCGATGATAGCGGAAATCGAGCAGCGTGTTCATATTCGGATCGACGCGGAAGATGATGTCGCCGCCGCGTCCGCCATCGCCGCCCGCTGGGCCGCCTTTCGGCACGAACTTCTCACGGCGGAACGCCGACTTGCCATGCCCGCCGTCGCCAGCCTTGACGATGACTTTCGTTTTGTCGATGAATTGCATGATAAATAATCCTTATATACAAAAAATACCCGCGCCACCAAACTGGCAGCGCAGGTACCTTATTTCGCTATTACATAGCTTCTTCCGCCGTGTAGACGCTGACCTGGCGGTTGTATTTGCCTTTGCGCTCGAAAGCGACCTTGCCGGCCACCTTCGCGAACAGCGTATCGTCCTTGCCGATGCCGACATTGTGGCCCGGATGGAAATGCGTGCCGCGCTGGCGGACGAGGATGCTGCCGGCCGTCACGACCGTGCCAGCATGCTCCTTGACGCCGAGGCGCTTCGACTCGCTGTCGCGGCCGTTGCGCGTCGAGCTGACGCCCTTCTTATGCGCGAAGCGCTGAAGATCGAACATGAACATGAGATTCACCTCCGCGTTTCTTTTTTGATACGTAGAGCTTTCGGGTAAGCTTTGGAAATCTCCATAAGCCCCAGAAGCATGGTTTCGAGGATTGCCTCCGTCCGTTCGTCAGGACGGCCTTCGAGCATCAATTGAAGCTCTCCGCTCGAGTCTTTTGAGATGACGTTTCGATGCAGATACTCCGTAATGCCGAGGTAGGCGGAATCCGTGAGGGACGAGACTCCGGCGCAGACGATGTCCTCGCCGCGCGGCGCCGTGCCGCTATGGCCGCTGGCGCTGAACCCGGTAATCTTCCCGTCCTCCTGATGAAAAATCTCGACCGTAATCATAGATTAGGCTTCGATTTTCTCGATGACGACTTTCGTGAACGGCTGACGATGGCCCTGGCGCTTGCGGTAGTTGGACTTTGCCTTGTACTTGAAGATGCGGATCTTCTTGCCTTTGCCCTGAGCCTCGACTTTGCCCGTGACCTTCGCGCCCTCGACGACCGGTTTGCCGACTTTGACATCAGCATCGTTGACGACCGTCAGAACCTCGTCGAACGTCACAGCTTCGCCTTCAGCGGCAGCGAGTTTCTCGACCGTGATGACATCACCTTCAGAAACCTTGTACTGCTTGCCGCCCGTTTTGATGATTGCGTACATGAAAACACCTCCCTGTTGATGACTCGCCGACTGCGGTACGCTTGCGCGTTTTCAAAAGAACCTCGTCGTGCGGTTGGGGAACGGGCTCGCGCCCGATCAAAGCGCAATTTCTGCGCTTACAGTAGTGAATCTTACCATAGTCCCCGCTTTGATGTCAAGAAAAAGTTTCCACAAACTCAAGCCCCCCTCCCTGAGGGGGGATGGGCCGCTTGCGGCGGGGGGAGTTGTTTTACGAACGCATGACCAGGTTGATCACAAATGCAATCGACACAAGCCACATGATCCAGCTGACTTCCTTATATTTGCCGACGGCCGTCTTCATGAACGCGTAGCTCACGAAACCGAATGCGAAGCCGTTCGCAATCGAGCCCGTCAGCGGCATCATGATAATGGTCAGGAACGCCGGCAGTCCGTCCGAGAAATCCTGGAAATTGATCTTGCCGACTTCCGCCATCATGAGCGCGCCGACGAGGATCAGCGGAGGCGCCGTCGCAAAGCCCGGCACGAGGCCGACGAGCGGAGCGAAGAGCAGCGCGATAAAGAAGCAGATGGAAACCGTGACGGCCGTCAGGCCCGTCTTGCCGCCTGCCGCGATACCAGCCGCGCTCTCGATGTAGCTCGTGACCGTCGACGTACCGAAGATGGACGAGAAAATCGTGCCGACAGCGTCCGTCGTGAGCGCGCGGTCGAGGTTCTCGATCTCGCCGTTCGGCTTCACGAGCTTCGCTTTCGACGTCAGGCCGATCAGCGTGCCCATGTTGTCAAAGAGCTCGACGACCGTGAACGTGAAGATGATCGAGACGATGCCGTAGTTCCAGGCGCCCATGATGTCGAGCTGGCCGAACGTCGCGCCCATGTGCGGCATGCTCGTGCTGACGATGTCGCCGATGCCGTGCGGGATGGGCGAATAGCCGAGGCACATCGAGAGTACCGTCGTCGCGACGATGCCGATGAGGATGGAGCCCTGGATATTGCGTGCCATGAGCGCACCCGTCAGCACGAGGCCGAAGAGCGAGAGCAGCGTCTTCGGATCCGTCACATGGCCGAGGCCGATGAACGTCGCCTTGTCCGGCACGATGAGGCCCGTGCCCTTGAGGCCGATGAACGCGATGAACAGGCCGATGCCGACGCCGATGGCGACGCGCAGGTTCTGCGGCACGGCATTGATGATGGCCTGGCGGATATGGCTGACCGTCAGAATCAGGAACAGGACGCCGGAGAAGAAGACGGCGCCGAGTGCGACCGTCCAGTGCAGGCCGAGCGTGCCGCAGACATAGTAGGCGAAGAACGCGTTGAGGCCCATGCCCGGCGCCAGAGCGACCGGGTAGTTTGCGACAACGCCCATGACCATCGTCGAGAGCGCGGCAATCCAGATCGTCGAGGCGATGGCCGCCTCTTTCGGGATGCCGGCTTCCGAGAGGATGTTCGGATTGACAAAGATGATGTAGGCCAGCGCGATGAACGTCGTGATGCCAGCGAGGATTTCCGTCCGGACGGACGATCCCTTCTCGCGGATCTTGAAGTAACGCTCGATAGCGCTTGCCTGCGTGTTTTCCTGCATGAAGATAAAACCTCCTTCTTCCATTTTATGGAAAACGTTTGAGAATGAAAAGTACGCTACGAACTATAGCAGAAAAAGGGACATGTGTCAATTTGTCAGTCAAATTTGCAACCAAAGAAATGATAGCATGTTTGTTGATTTCCGTCTTCGAAACCCGCTCAGTCGCCCTGCGGGCGCCAGCTCTCCCTGAGGGAGAGCCAACAAAAAAGAGCCGCTGCAAACTGCAACGACTCTGTTGTGTCAAATGGCGGAGTGGAGAGGATTCGAACCTCCGCACCGGTTACCCAGCCTAACGATTTAGCAAACCGTCCTCTTCAGCCTCTTGAGTACCACTCCAGCGAACTTTCTCAAGAAGAACGACCTGAGCCGTTCCGTCCGGCGACAGGTAATATATTAGCAGAGTTCGCGTGTCCTGTCAACAACTTTTTTATTTTTCTCTGCAACAGGATTCCAAGGCGAAGGCTGCATAGAGCGGCAGGGAAATCAGAGTTCCGTCCCTGCCAAAGTTCCGTTCCGAAAAGCGGATGGCCTTTGCCACATCATATCGTTTCCGATAGACATCGAGACTGCGCGAACGCACCTTCGTCCCCTTCTTCACTTCGATGGGGAGAATTTCCATGCCGCATTGCAACAGGAAATCGAGTTCCGCTGTCTGGTCGCTCGTCCAATAAAACAAATCATATCCCATCGCGCGAAGCGACTGCGCAACGTAATTTTCTGTCACCGCTCCGAGATAGAGATTCGGCAAGTCCTTGAGGATCAGCTCCTTCGGAATGCCCGCCTGCTGGACGAGCAATCCCACATCAGATGAATACAGTTTGAAGGACGATACATCCTCAAAGGCACGAAGCGGCAGTTCGCCAGCTTTCACCTTTGTGCAAGGCAGGACAACACCCGCCGTGATGAGCCAGTCAATGGCAGCAGCAAACGTCGCCGCACGACCGCCATGCTGCACGACACGATATTGAAACTTGTGATTCTCCTTCGCCAGCTGCGCAGGTAGCGACCGATAGCATGCCGCAATCTTGACGGTATCCGCAGGCACGGCGTACTTTGCCATATCAGATGCATAGTTGTCGAGGATTTCCTGCTGTACCCCTGCGATGTCGCGGAAATGCGTCTTCGTATAAGATTGCACAACCTCGGGCATCCCGCCGACGACCAGATAATCATGATAGAGCGCAAGGGCTCTCTGATGAAGTGCCTCTGGAAAGGCTTCCAGCGTTTCGGCATGTGCCCGGATTTCTCCCGCAAGCCCTTCTTCTCCGCACGCAAGCAAAAATTCCTCGAAATCCATCGGATAGAGGTACATCGACTGTACCTTGCCAACCGGGAACGAATAATGCTCGCGATGAATCGTGATGCCGAGCAGACTTCCCGCTGCCGCAACATGCAGCTCCGGCATCATCTCACAAAAATATTTCAAGGATGTCAGAGCGCGTTCCGACGCCTGGATTTCGTCGAAAATCAAGAGCGTCTTGCCAGGAATCACCGGCGTCTTCGTCATGAGCTCGATGGCATGCACCAGATGCCCCGGCGTAATGTCGTCCTGGAACAGAGACACCATCGCCGGATTCGTTTCGAAATTGAGATACACAGCGTGCTCGAATGCCTGTCGGCCCAGTTCTTTCAAAAGATGTGTCTTCCCAACCTGGCGCGCGCCATGCAGGAGCAGCGGCTTCCGTCCATCTTCCGACGTCTGCTGCCGCCAATTCATCAATTTCTTTTCCATCGTGCGATACATGATTCCTCACCTCTGCCTCTATTATAACAGAAAAAGCATTTTTAAGTTCGAAAAAATGCTGAAATCTACACTTTTCCTGACTTAAAAATGCTTTCTTTCATGAGAACGCACGAAACTCTTTGCCGGATGCACCCAGAAGACCGCGATGCCGATGGCGACGCCGGTGAGGCCGAGGCTCAGCGGGTAGCCCTCCATGAGGCAGAGCGCAAACGTGCGCTTGCAACGGTCCGCCTGTCCCGCGCCATAATTCTGCCCGACGAACGTCGTCGCCGTCTGGTTGAAGGCATTCATGACGTAGTAGGCGAAGACCTCGAGATTGTACGCAGCCGCCGCACCAGCGATGACCGTCGCATTGAACAGCTGCTGGCAGATGCCCGTCGCTGCCAGCGGCAGCGCATAGCGCAGAATCTTGTCCCAGAGCGTGCCATGCAGCATGTCCACGCCAATCTGTCTCTCTGCCATTCTCACCCGCCCTTTCTGTCTTGCTTCATTCTGCCATCTGCTGCTCCCAGAACGAAACAGCCTCCTTCCCCCAGCCTGCGGCGACCGTGCCCGTGCCGATGCCGAAGCCGTGACGAAGCCCTGGAAATACATGGAACTTCGTCGGAAGTCGAAGACTTCCTTGCCCGCCGCCGCGAGCTGTTTCTGGAGCGCGTCATAGAGCCCCGTGCGCTTGATCGAGCCGCCACCATAGGCGAGCAGCACATTCTTGCCATAGTTTTCGAGATCCGCCGCGAGCGATTTTGCCAGCGTGCCAGCTCCGAAACGAACGCGGACGGGGAACGTATAATCAAACGGATTCATGGTAGTTTCCTCCAACATGTTTCAATGTCCTGTAATCTCAGAACTTCAATCCCTTGGCCCAAGTCTCGACGTCGCTCTTCGCTACGCCGCCCGAGAACCGCATGCCCTGCTGCCACTTGCCCGTACCGGCAAGCGCTTCCATCTTCTTGCCGCTGTCGCCGAGCGGGTCGGAGGACGACGTCACGAACGGAACGACCGTCTTGCCCGTGAAATCATTCTTCGTCAGGAAATCATTGATCGGCCATGCCGCCTCGTGCCACCACATCGGCGCACCGATCAGCACGACATCATAGTCTGCGAATTTCTCCGGCGTCGGATTCGCGAGCGCCGTGTGGCGGTTCGCATCCTCATGCTCTTTGAAAACGCGGCTCGATTTGTCGCGGTAGTTCATATCGGCCTCCGTATACGGCTGTGCCGGGTTGAGCTCGTAGAGGTCGGCGCCGAGCGTCTTCGCTGCGACTTCGGCCACGGCCTTCGTATTGCCCGAGGCCGAGAAATACGCGACGAGGATCTTGTGGCCGCCCGCACTCGACGTGCTCGATGCACTCGATGCTGCCGCCGAAGAAGCCGCTGCACCCGAAGCCGAGGATGACGACGATGCCGGGCTCCCCGTCCCGCCGCAGGCTGCCGCCAGCAGGCCGAGTGCCACGAGCAGCATCGTCCCGACCATGCGCTTCACGATGTTCCAGTTCTTCATGACGAACTCCTTTCTCCGATGATGTCTTCATTCCTGTGCGTCAAAGTCCGGTGCGAAGGACAGATACCCTTCGAGCGCTTCCTTCGTCGCCGTGTAATACCGTTTCTCTCTGTCCACCGTCGCGATGTCGTTCATGTCGTCCTGCGTCAGCTCGAAATCAAACAGGTCGATGTTCGCGCGGATGTGCTCAGGATTGCGCGAGCCAGGAATCACGACGTGGCCGAGCTGCGTGTGCCAACGCAGGATAATCTGCGCGACCGACTTCCCATACGTCTTGGCGAGACGCTCGAACACCGGCTCCGCGAGCAGGCTCTTGTCGCCATGGCCGAGCGGATACCATGCCATCAGGATGGCATCGAAATCGCGGATGGCCTCCTTGAGCGGCTCCTGCGGGAAATACGGATGTGCCTCCGTCTGGATGACGGCGGGTTTCACACAGGCATGCACCGCGATGTTCCGGATGACCGCTTCCGAAAAATTTGAAAGCCCGATGGCCCGGATTTTTCCCTCGCGCACCGCGCGCTCCATCGCTTCATACGCATGCTCGACCTCGCCGATGGGCTGGTGGAGGAACAGCAGGTCGATGTAGTCCGTCTGGAGCCTGCGGAGCGTCTCATCAATGGCCTCGTCCGCACGTCCATAGACGCTCGGCCAGAGCTTCGTCGAAAGGAAGATCTCGCTACGCGCCTTGCCCGACGCCTTCATACCACGGCCGACGGCCTTTTCATTCATATAGGCATTCGCCGTATCGATGAGCGAATACCCCGAGGCCAGTGCTGCCTTGACGGCTGCTTCGGCATCCTGCGGCTTCATCAGGAATGTCCCGAGACCGACCGCCGGCATCCCGGCACCATTGTTCAGCGCGAATTCTTTCATTGAAAAGCTCCCCCTTGCGCGATACTTTCGTTCTATGCATTTCGTTGATACCTTATCTCTGTTGACACTGTCAGTTTATCCGATTTTCGCAGAAAAGTACAATACCGAACGCGGAATGTGCTATAATGATGGCACATACTGAAAAGAGGAGAAACGCCTATGTTCGAACTCAGCCAGCTCCAGCAGCTCATCGCCGTCGCCGAGGAAGGCACGCTGTCCGCTGCCGCCGAGAAGCTCCACATCTCCCAGCCCGCGCTCTCGCGCTCCATGCAGAAGCTCGAAGAACACTTCGACGCGCCGCTGTTCTCGCGCACGAAGAACCGCATGACGCTCAACGACACGGGCGTCTGCGCCGTGCAGGGCGCACGCCGCGTCGTCGAGGCCGCGCAGTCTTTTGACGACAGCGTCCATGAAAAAATCCGCAGCCTCACGCGCCTCGTGCTCGCGTCGAGCGCCCCGGCACCGCTCTGGCAGCTCATGCCTGAAGTCTCGATGGACGCCCCCGGCATGACGCTCTCGTCGGAAATCCTCGACGACGAAGGCCGCTTTACAGGCTTCGACGCCATCATTGGAAATCCGCCGTATGTGCAATTGCAGAGCATGGGCGAGATGAGCGACGTTTACAGCAAACGAGATTACAGTTGCTACAACAAGTCCGCAGACCTTTACTGCCTCTTTGTGGAACGTGCCTACAGCCTGCTGAAAAAGAACGGATATTTCTCGTTCATCATGCCGAACAAGTGGATGCTTGTGGATTACGGCAAGGAACTGCGACAATTCATGAGCCAGACCTCGCTCAAGAAAATTCTCAACTTTGGCGATGTCCAGTTCTTTAACGATGTCATCT
>ONJV01000287.1 GCA_900318215.1 uncultured Veillonellaceae bacterium | reverse complement strand
CACGCTGCTGCCCGAGTCATTCAGCTCTTCGAGGCCTTCGCGCGTCGGATAGACATCGCCATGAACACGCTTGAAATCGCTCTGGTTCGTGCGGAAATTCTCCGGCATCGACGCGACATTTGCGGGACGGTCGAATTTCAAAACCTGCACGCCCTCGTCCGGCTCCGCCGCAATCGCCATGCTGCAAGCCAGCATGAGCGCAGAAACCAGGACGCCGATGCGCGCCTTGATGGATGGGTGTTGGAACATTTCAGTTGCTTCCTTTCCTCTTGAAACCGTTTTTAAACCGTGCTTCTCGATGCGTCTGCCCGGGATGACGCAAAGAAAAGCATCTGCATCTCTGACAAGATTCATTATAGACAAAACTGCCGCGCAATTCCTCCAAATTCTGGTAGAAAGCAGACGAAAATCTTTGTTTCTTTGTCATTTTGGGCAAGGATTTGTCCGCGGAAAACATTTCCAGACAAAAATCGGCCAGCCCTTTTGATAGGCCAAGGGCTGACCGGCAATCGATTTCTTGGGGGTAAGTCAGATCGAAAAATAGAGGGAAAAAGCGATTTCAGGAATCAGTATTTGCGTGCTGCATCATAGTGCGGCTTCATAAGGTTCTCATAGCAGTCATGGATCTTCTGGCTCTTTGAAACCTGCGCAACACCGACACGCCACCAGTCTCCATAGCCGTGAACCATCGTCTTCGGCAGAACTTTGCAGTCGATGAGCGTGGAGACTGTCTGCTTCTTTGCGTCTTCGATCGCTTCTTTGAGCTCTTCGGCGCTATGCACGGTGTAGGCGACGCAACCGTAGGAACGGGCGTTCATCGCAAAGTCGATGGGGACGAAGCCGCCGTCGAGCTGGCCGGTCTTCTCGTTGCGGAAACGGAACTCCGTGCCATAGCTGCCCTGGCCGTGACCGATCTCGAGGTTGTTGATGCAGCCGTTCATCATGTTGTCGAAGAGGATGACGTTGATCTTCTTGTGCTCGGCAATGGACTGCGGGAGCTCGGAGTGGAGCATCATGTAGGCGGCGTCGCCGACAAGCGCGTAGACTTCGCGGTCCGGCTCTGCCATCTTGACGCCGAGCGCTGCATTCACTTCATAGCCCATGCAGGAGAAGCCGTACTCGACATGATAGCCGCCGACAGACTTCGTGCGCCAGACGCGCTGGAGATCGCCTGGCAGGCTGCCAGATGCACCGACGATGACAGCGTTCTTGTCAATGGTCTCGTTCAGCACGCCGAGGACGCGCGTCTGCGGCATGGAGGATTTCGTGACCTCGATAAACTCCTTGCTGACTTTCTTGAAGTCGAGGTCATCGTTGACCTCCGGGACGAAGTCGTCGCCCGTGTACTCGATGTGGAAGACGCGATCGACTTCTGCATCATAACGCTTTTTGTAGTCCGCGACTGCCGCCTGATACGCTGCACTCGTCTGGTAGCTGGTCTTCGAGAGCTCGGCATCGAGGGCTTCAAGAGCGGCTTTCGCGTCCGCGACGACCTGGAGGCCGTCCATCTTGTACGCATGGAAGCGGGACACATTGATGTTCAGGTACTCGACCTCTGGGTTCTGGCAGATCCACTTCGAGGACGTCGTGAAGTCCGTATAGCGCGTGCCGATGCCGATGACGAGATCAGCTTCCGCTGCGAGGAGGTTCGCGCCGAGGCTGCCCGTCTCGCCGAGGCCGCCGAGGTTCAGCGGATGCTCCCAGGTGATGCAGCCCTTGCCGGCCTGCGTCTCGCCGAAAGCGATGTGGTATTTCTCCGCAAACTTCCGGAACGTCTCGTCCGCTTCGGAATATTTCACGCCGCCGCCGAAGATCATGAGCGGCTTTTTCTTGCGCTGGATCAGCGCCGCTGCTTCCTTGATGGCGCGCGCCGAAGGAGCAAGGCGGTCGATGTGGTGGACGCGCTTCTGGAAGAAGTACTCTGGATAATCCCAAGCCTCGCCCTCGACATCCTGCGGGAGCGCGATGCAGACCGCACCGGTATCTGCCGGATCCGAGAGGACACGCATGGCGTTGATGCAGGCCGTCATGAGGATCTCCGGGCGCGTCACGCGATCCCAGTATTTGCAGACGGCGCGGAACGCATCGTTCGTCGTGACCGTGAGGCTCGTCGGCTGCTCCATCTGCTGGAGCACCGGATCCGGCTGGCGGTCGGCGTAGGTGTCGCCAGGCAGGAACAGGACCGGGATGCAGTTCGCGGTTGCCGTGGCCGCCGCCGTGACCATGTTCGCAGCGCCCGGGCCGACAGACGACGTGCAGGCGTACATCTGCTTGCGACGCTTCTGCTTCGCATAGCCGATGGCGGCATGAGCCATGCCCTGCTCGTTGCGGCCCATGTGGACGGTGAGGTGGCCGGCGTCTTCTTCGAGCGCCTGGCCGAGGCCGACGACATTGCCGTGGCCGAAGATGC
>ONJV01000073.1 GCA_900318215.1 uncultured Veillonellaceae bacterium | reverse complement strand
TCGCCGGACGGAATGTGAGGAGCACGCCGTCCGCCTGCGGGGCGGGCGGCACACATTTACATGGAGGATGGATCGGACAGATCACGCGGACTCTAACTCCGCGCAGCCGGGTGGAACTCCCGGATTCTCCGCCAGCAAACAGCAAGGCTGCTGCACATCGGGCAGCAGCCTTTTTTGATACCTTTTTGTATGCCGCTCCGTTTTGCGCGAGCGAAGAAAGCATGGTGATGCATCATGAAACAGAAACATGTCACGGCCATCCCGCAGACGAATGACCCGAAGACGCGCGACCGGTTTTATCGGAAGAACACGGAATTTTTCCGCCTCGTCGAGCAGATCAAGCTCTGGCCGACGCGCTCCGGCGTGCTGCACGGCGTGAAATCCATCGAAATCTATGGCGAGACGGCGCGCATCACGACATTCTGCGGCGCGTCGTTCCTCGTGCGCAATTCGAAGAACAGCCGCGCGGCGCGCTGGCTCCGCAACAAATGGTGCCGCTCGGCCTGCAAGGCGTGCAAGATCCCCGCGTGGAAGATCGCGAAATACCAGAAGACGCATATGAATCAGAACTTTGGCTTGGAACTCTGAGAGAGGGGGAACGTTATGGAAAGCTTTGTCCGCGTGCCCGGCTCGTGCGGCGAGCTCGTGCAGGGCTGGCACCGTGGCGAGCCGTTCCTCGTGACGTGTCCGATCGAACTGTATACGACGGTGCATGTCTCCGACCGCATCGAGGGGCTGCATGGTCTCGGGCGGAAGTCGCTGCGGGCGCTGGAGCTTGCACTCGAACTCGTCGGCGAAGAGTCGTTCCCATGGGGCATGGAGCTTACGAGCGAGCTGCCGCATGGCAAGGGCATGGCGTCTTCGAGCGCGGACATCGCGGCCGTTGCGGCGGCAACGGGACTTGCATTTGGCCGCGCGCTGACGCCGCAGGAGATTCTCTCGCTCGCCGTGCGCATCGAGCCGACGGATGGCGTGTTCTTCCCGAGCATCGTGTGCATGAACCAGGTTACGGGGACGCTGCTCGAAGCATATCCCGCGATGCCGCGCTTCTGGATTGCTGTGTTTGACACGGGCGGCACGGTGGACACGCTGGCACAGCATGCGCGTCGGCTGCCGCTGCCGGAGCATCCATGGCAGGACATCTTTCCGCTCCTGCACGGGGATGCGGCGACGGTCGCGCGCGCGGCGACGCAGAGCGCCCGCTGGCACGACGCCGTCCTGCCAAAGCCGGACTTCGCCGCATTCCTCGCTGCTGCACGGCAAAGCGGCGCCCTCGGCCTCTGCACAGCCCACAGCGGCACGGTGCTCGGCGCACTGTTTCCGCCGGAGCTGACGAAAGAGGCGGTGGAAGTGGAGGCTTCGAAGCTTTGTGCCGCCGTCCCCGCGCTCGCCTTCCTCCGCCTCACGCGACTGCGCGCTGGCGGCATCGAGGTTTCGATGTCAGAAAAACGGTATTTGCAAAGATGAACTTGGCGAACCTGCTGTTGCGGTTCGCTCTTTTATTTCTGTGAATATTATACGCGAGGACGGAAATCATCAACCTTTATTGGAGCAGAGACAGCAAGCTCGATGCGTTTTGGTTCGCCTGCGCGAGCATGGTTTGTGCGGACTGGGCGAGGATGCTGGCTTTCGTGTAGTTCGTCATTTCCTTTGCCATGTCGGCGTCGCGCGGCGTGAGCTTGACCTTCATCCCCGACGCGGCTTTCTTGAGCTGCTTGCCGAGCGTCGTGTCGGGGGGGTAAAAATTTTATGTGGATGCAAGAAAATACCATAGCGATATGATATACTGAAAGCAAATGGAGGCGGCATCATGAAATATATCGAACGCATCAAGGCGCTTGTCCTGCATGAATTGCAGAACGAAGATGCAAGCGTGTTTCTTTTTGGCTCTTGGGCGCGTGGGCAGCAACGGCAGAGCTCGGATGTCGATGTCGCCATTGAATACCATGGCCCATCGAACTGGCGGAAAATTGCTGATCTGAGGGAAGCACTCGAAGAATCGACGATCCCGTATCGCGTGGATGTCGTTGATATGCAAGAGGTTTCAGCCGCACTTGTGAAGGAAATCCGAAAGGATGGCATCGTATGGAAAGCATGACGGAGCGCATGGAAAAAGCGGGGGACGCCTTGCGGCGTTTGCATGAGGTCATCGTTCGTGATGATCTGAACGAGCTGGAACGGGATGGCCTCATCCAGCGGTTTGAGTTCTGTTTTGAAATCCTCTGGAAATGCGGCAAGGACTATTTGCGCGATGTGGAAGGTCTCGATGCGGCTTCACCGAAGAAAGTCATCCGCATGTCACGCGAGGTCGGCCTGCTCACGGATGAAGAAACGGAACGGGCGCTCAACATGGCGAATGACCGCAACCAGACGGCACACATGTACGACGAACAGATGGCCATCGCACTCGTGGAACGAATCAGAGGGCATGAGGCGCTCATGCAGCAGTGGTATCAGCGGATGAAATCTGCAGAAGTTGCAGAGAGGAATTGAGCTCATAAATGCAGTGTCGTTTCGAAATACAGCACGGCATCAAGAAATGGAGTGTATTTTTATAGTGGACAAATTGGACACTTTGTGCTAGAATCTTTTTCGGAAACATTTCAGGCAATGGAGCCGCGCAACACAGGAGTCGTGTCTTGTGGTGCGCGGCTTTTGGTTTATCCTGCCGCAGGAGCGGCATGGGAAAGGGGAAAGGATTTTTATGGGAGAGACAAAGTCTCACGGCATGAGCCTGGATAGGCTCGGCCTCTGGATCATCGTTGCGACGGTGCTCGGCGCTGTCGTCGGCCTCGTCATGGGCAAGCCGGCGCACATGTTCGCGCCGCTCGGCAACCTCTTCATGCAGCTCATCAAGATGGTCGTCGTGCCGCTCGTCCTGTTCTCGCTGATTGGCGGCGCGGCTGCGCTCGGCAAGTCGAAGAGCGCGGGCAAGATCGGCCTCTTGACATTCGTCTACTACGGCATCACGACGGCCGTCGCCGTCGCGCTCGGTCTCGCGATGAGCACGATCTTCCAGCCGGGCGCCGGCATCGACATGCAGACGCTCGAAAGCGCGGCCATCCATGTCGATCACATGGAGGAGAGCACGCAGATTCCGGGCTTCTGGGATACGGTCACGGGCTTCGTGCCGGCGAACCCGTTCAAGGCGCTCGTCGATGGCAACATCCTGCAGATCATCGTCTTTGCGATGTTCATGGGCTTTGCGGCGACGTTCCTCGATGACGAAAAGAAGCAGTTCGTGCTGAACTTCTTCAACTATCTCACGGAACTTTTCATCAAGGTCATGACGGCCATCATGTATGTCGCGCCGATCGGCGTCTTCTGCCTCATGGCGGATGCAACGGGCACGTTCGGTTATACGGTGCTTGCAAAGATCGGCTACCTCATCGTGCTTTACGTCATCGTCCTCGCCGTTGTCACGTATGGCATGATTGGCGGCACGGTCGCGATGTTCTCGAAGTGCACGACGTACACGAAATTCTTCAAGGCGATGTGGAAAGTGCAGGTCTTCGCATTCTCGACGGCGTCCTCGATGGCGACGCTGCCTCTCAATATGCAGACGGCGCGCACGGAGCTCGGCGTCTCGGCCGAGACGACGTCGTTCGCGCTGCCGCTCGGCGCGACAATCAACATGAACGGCAACGCGGCGTACTACGCCATGGCCGCGACGTTCATCGCGCAGATGTACGGCATGGATCTCTCGATGCCGCAGTACATCGCCATCATCATCACGAGTACGCTCGGCGCTGTCGGCCAGGCCGGTGTGCCGGGCCCGACGCTGCTCGTCGTCGCCGTCCTCGTTTCGGCGGGCATCCCGATTGATGCGCTGCCGATTCTCTTCGGCGTCGACCGTATCTTCGACATGCTGCGCACGGCGGTCAACATCACCGGCGACGCAGCTTGCGCGACGATTGTCGACCGTTTCCGCGAAGAGGACTGATTCTTCTCTCCGCACGGTGCGAAAAAGCTCCATAAAGTCGATAGAACCCGCCTCGTCTGGTCCGTGAAACCGTCACGGATGGAACGAGGCGGGTTTTTCTATCGCAAAAAAGGACATGAAACGTGTCCCATGTCCTTTTTATCTGTCCGAAATCCTAGTAGAATGAAGGCAGAAATCAAGGAATGAGAGCCATCAGGAGGAAATATCATGCAGAAGGACATGAAAAAGGACATCCGCCGGGAGGTCGTCGCCGGCATCACGGGATTCTTCGCCATTTCGTACATCATCATCGTCAACCCGATGATTCTCGCGGATGGAGGCATCCCGGCCGACCTCTCCGTCTTTGCGACGATTTTCTCGTCCGTCATCGGCTGCCTCATCATGGCGTTTTACGCCGATGCGCCGATCATCCTGACGCCGGGCATGGGCATCAACGCGTTCTTCACGTACACGGTCGTCGCTTCGATGGGCCTCGCGTGGCAGGAAGCGCTCGCCATCTCGCTCGCCGCCGCCGTGCTGTTCGCCATCGTGGCCTGCACGCGCCTGCGGACGCTCCTCGCCGCAGCCGTCCCTGCATCGCTCAAGACGGCCATCACAGTCGGCATCGGCCTGTTCCTCGTCGAGATTGGCCTCGAGAAAGCGCAGCTTATCCGCCGCGGCACGAACACAATCATCGAGCTCGGCGACCTTACGAGCCCGATGGTGCTGCTCGCCATCTTCGGCCTTGTGCTGAGCCTCGCGTTCTACCTGCGCAAAGTCACGGGTGGCTTCGTGCTCGCCATCCTGATTACGAGCGCCGTCGCCTGGGCGCTCGGCCTGCATGACGAGCAGCCACTCACAATCGAGCTTTCGCGCCTCGCGGATTATCCGGCGCTCTTCGCGCAGTTCGACTTTGGAGAGATGCTCTCGCTGCCGTTCCTGCTCTCCGTCTTCTCGATGGCCATGATCATGATTTTCGAGTCGCTCGGCATCCTCGAAGGCATCCTGCCCGACCATGCAAAATTCGACCGCACGTTCCGCGGCTCGGCGGCCGCTGCGCTCATCTCCTCGTTCCTCGGCACGAGCCCTACGGTCGTTGCAGCCGAGAGCGCGACGGGCATCGCGAGCGGCGGGCGCAAGGGCATCATGGCGCTGACGGCGGCCGTGCTGTTCCTCGGCGCGATGCTCTTCGTGCCGCTCCTGTCCTTCGTGCCGCAGGCTGCTATCGCGCCCGTCATCATCATCACGGGTGCCATGATGATGCAGAATCTCGCGCACATGGATTTTTCCGACTTCACGGAGTGGTTCCCTGCGTTCCTCATCGTCGTGCTGATTCCGCTGACGGGCAGCATCTCGACGGGGCTCGCGTTCGGCTTCACGGCATGGCCGCTGCTGAAATTCCTCGGCGGCGAGCGCCGCGAGGTTCATATCGTCAGCGCGTGCCTCGGCGTTCTGTTCTTCTTCAACCTCGTCTGTCAGGCGTGGTTCTGATGAAATAAAAATGACAGCATCTTGATTCGTCATCGGATCAGGATGCTGTCTTGTTATACCAAAAATCATGGCGCGTATTTCATGGATGGTGGCGGCATCACGATTGGCAGCGGCTGCGTGATCGCGGCTGGCATCCCCGCCGTCATGAAATCGAAGGTGGAATAAGAAGGCGCACCCTGCTGAGCATTTTCCCCATCCATCTTTGGATGGAACAGCATTGACAATGAATCAGGGAGCAGGAAATGGGGATTGACAAGAGCGGATTCGCCTGTTATAGTGCATACATCAAGATGCGGGACGGATTTCTAGTCTGTCCCGTATAAAAAATCACAATTTAGTGTATATACAATAATAAATAATACGAATGGAGTGCAGAGCTATGGAAAGACAAGCAATCATCAGCCGCGTCATGATGCCGAATCAGACGAATCCCAGTGGCAATATCTATGGTGGCGATATCATGAAGATGATGGACGCTGCAGCCTATGCGGCCGCGCGGAAATATGCACGCAGCAACGTCGTGACGGCGCGTGTGGATGAGCTGCAGTTCCATCTGCCCATCAAGATCGGCGACCTCGTGACCTGCACGGGTACGCTCGTCTTCGTCGGCAACAGCTCGATGGAAGTCCAAGTCCGCGTCGAGGTCGAAGATCTGGATGAAGATGTCCCGCCGCAGCATGCACTCAGCGCATTCTTCACGATGGTGGCACTCGACCGCAACGGCCGCCCGAAGAAGATTCCGCCGATGGAACTCGAGACGGAGGAAGAGCGCATCGCATTCGAGGCCGGCCGTCTCCGCCATGAATCGTATCGCAAGCGGAAGCAGGAGGCGCAGGCAAAGAAGGTCGCGGAAGCGTGAAAAGGCCAGAACACGCAGAGTCGTGGCACGAAGACGATTGCTTCTGCCTGCGGCTCAAGCGCGCCTCGGAAGAGCTGATGAAAGCCTACATGGGCGCGCTGGCGCCGAGCGGCGTGACGCCCGTGCAGCATATGATTCTCGGCAAAATCCATGTCTGCAAGGGCGCGACGCTCTGCGAAATCGCAGAAGCCATCGGCGTCGATCGTTCCACGCTGGCGCGGACGATCAAGCCTCTCGTCAAAGAGGGATACGTCCTCGACGCCAGACCCGCAGGTGCCCGCAACTGCCGGCTCATGCTGACAGAAAAGGGCGAGCAGACGTTTCGGCAGGCCCATCAGCTTTGGGAGCAGGAACAGGACCGCGTGGCTGCAGGGCTCGGGAAAAATGGTTTGAGCGTATTTGCTTCTTTTTTGCAGATGATGGCAGGGGTATGAATCCTGCCATCTTTTACATGTGTCCCTTTTGGGAATCCAGGTTCATTTTCAAGGTCACCAGCGTCTTCCGACGACGCTGGCGATTTTTTTTGCGATGTAGCGGAGTTCGGAGAGGTACTGCTTCTGCATGTAGCCGGAAATCGGCGTGTCAGAAGCGAGCCCGATGGCGTACTGCACGGGCTCGGCGCCGAGCGTGACCGGGACGGCGATGCCGTAGAGGCCGTCCTGGTATTCGCCGCCATCCGTTGCATATCCGTCGTAGATGATGCGTTCGAGCTCGGCGGCGAGCACGCTGCCGCCCGTGATGGTCTGCGCCGTGCAGGCGGGGAGCTCCTGCGCGCAGAACGCGCGCTTTTCATCGGCCGTCGAATAGCCGAGCAGCACCTTGCCGAGGCTCGTTGCGTGGAGCGGCGTGCGTGCGCCGACTTTTGCGTAGCTCGCACCGGACGGCGTCTCGAGCTCCGCGCAGAGGCAGACGGCATCGTCATGGTCTTTCGCAGCGAAATAGACGTCTTTGCGGAACTTGTCGCGCAGGCTCTGCAGGTATTCCGTGATGCGGTAGTCGATGCGCCGCGTCTCCTTGAAGCGCGAGAACAGCGATACGGCGGCCCCGCCGAGCATATAGCGGCTCGTCTCGCTGTCCTGCGTCACATAGCCGCAGAGTTCGAAGGTCTGGAGAATGTTGTGGACGGAGCTTTTGAGCATCCCGCTGTAGGCCGCGAGTTCCGTCACGCCGGCATCGGGGTGGGCGTCGTCAAAATAATCGAGCAGGCGGAGCGCCTTGTAGAGGGATTTCACTTTCGGCGCGGAGGTGTCTTTCATGAGGATCGTCCCTTTCGTTGCATGGTTCTTTTTCATTATAAATGAACAAAGTGGAAAAAGAAAGTTGACAGGCTGGAAAAAGTATGTTATATTGTGTTCATCATAGATGAACAGCGAAGCTTGAAAGACAACGACGTCTCCTGAAAACACGTCGTTGTCTTTTTTCTATGCAACGATTGTCCGTTTGTGGTGCCCGCGGGATACGAGGCGCGCACAGAATCCGCCTCGCATCCGATTTCCCTGCATGAAAAGGAGGTATCCTTCATGAGCAAGCCTGTTGAACCGTATCTGATGTCGGTTCTCTCGAGCCGTCTCTACAGCATCGGTCTTGAGATGACGAATACGCTGATGCGCACGGCGCGCTCGCAGCTGATGAGCGTTTGTCACGACCTTTCCACGGCCATCTGCGACCGCAACGGCAAAGTCATCGCGCTCGCCGAGAGCATCCCCGTCCACTGCGCGAACATGGGCCTGACGGTGCGGCCGTGCTTCGACCACCCCGAGGGCATCCAGCCCGGCGACCTGTTCCTCAACAATTCGCCGTACCACGGCAACACGCATCACGCCGACTACACGTACATCGCACCTGTGTTCCACGACGGCGAGCTCATGTTCTTCGCCGTGACGAAGGGCCATCAGGCCGACATCGGCAATTCCATCCCGAGCACGTACGCGCCGACGGCGCGTGACATGTTCGAGGAAGGCGCGATTGACTGGCCGTGCATCAAGATCCAGAAGAATTACAAAGATGTGCCCGACATCATCGCGATTGCGCAGATGCACAACCGCGTGCCGGAGATGTGGTACGGCGACTACCTTGCCTGCGTCGGCTCGTCGCGTGTCGGCGAGAAGCGGCTGGCCGCTCTTTGCGAAGAGTATGGCAACGACGTCGTGAAGCGCTTCTGCGAAGCGTATCAGGATTACGGCGCACGCCGCATGAAGGAAGAGCTCAAGCAGCTGCCGAAAGGCCACTACGAGTATGACATCAAAGCGGACGCCATCGAGGGCGTCGTGCCGGAAATCACGATTCATATCGAGTGCGATACGCATCCCGAGGATGGGACGATTGCATTTGATTTCACGAAGAATGCCGACTCGCTGCCTTGCGGCCTGAATATGTGCGAGGCGACGACGCTCGCGAGCGCTGTGACGGGCGTGCTGAACCGCATGCCGTGCGACATCCCGTGCAACGATGGCGCGATGAGCCAGATCAAGGTCAAGATGCGCGAGGGCTGCGTCATCGGCAAGGCGAAAGCGCCGTACTCGTCGTCGATGGCGACGACGAACCTCGCCGACCGCGTCATCTCGGGCGTGCAGGCGCTCATGAACAAGATTACTTCCAATAAAGGCATGGCTGAAGGCGGTGCGACGCAGTGTCCGGCCGTCGCCGTTGTCTCTGGCACGGACTGGCGCAAGGGGGATGCGCCGTACGTCAACCAGATTTTCTGCGGTATGACGGGCGGCCCGGCCGTCAATGGCTACGATGGCTGGATCACGTACCAGTACCCCGTCACGGGCGGCGCGATGAACTGGAACTCGACGGAAGTGCTCGAGCAGCAGTATCCGTTCAAGGTCGTGTCAGAAGAGATCCTGCCGAACTCCGTCGGCGCCGGACAGTTCGATTCCGCGCCGTCGTGCAAGTTCGTCATGACGGCGTGCCACGATCCCGTCGTCTGCGCGTACAGCTGCGACGGCATCGCGAACCCGCCGAAAGGGGCGGCGGGCGGTCTTGACGGCCACAAGTCGGCGGCATGGAAGTACAAGCTCGCCGAGGGGGAAGCATCGCGCACGGAGCTGCCGCCATTTGCGGAGCCTGTCATCACGAAGAAAGAAGCCATTGTCTCTGAAAGCTCGTCCGGCGGCGGTTACGGCGATCCCTTGGAGCGCGATCCCGAGCTCGTCTGCCATCGCGTGCGGGAAGAGTGGATTACGAAGGAATTTGCAGCGAAGACGTATGGCGTCGTCGTCGATGACAGCCATGAGCACTTCGTGCCCGATGTCGCCGCGACGAAGAAGCTCCGCGAAAAGCTGCGTGCCGAACGCGCCGCGAAAGGCACGGCGGATGCAGAAACGCAGGAAACTGTCGCGAAGGAAGCCTGAGAGGAGGAGCCATCATGTCGAAATACGCTTGTGTCGATGTCGGCGGGACGTTCACGGACGCTGCCGTCGTCGATGAAAATGGATCGGTCAACGTCTTCAAGTCTCCGACGACGCCGCATGACTGGACGGAGGGCATCCTCGGGGCTCTGCGCGTCGCGTCCGAGCACTACGAGGAGCCGTTCGATGACTTCCTCAAGGACATCAGCGTCGTGAATGCCGGCATGTTCACGCACGGCTCGACGATCGCGACGAATGCCGTCGTCGAGAAGAAATGCGGAAAGGTCGGTATCCTCTGCACCGAGGGCTTCCGCGATGTGTTCCTGTTCCGCGAGGGGCCGAACAAGAACCCGTTCGATATGTTCCTCGACTATCCGGAGCCATTCGTGCCGCGCTACCTGACGCTCCCTGTCCGGGAGCGCATCAATTCCGAAGGCGGCATCGACACGCCGCTCGATGAAGAAGCCGTGAAGGCGCAGACGCGGAAGCTCAAAGGCTACAATGTCGAAGCCATCGCCGTCTGCTTCCTCTGGTCGACGGTGAACCCTGCGCATGAGCAGCGCGCCGCCGAGCTCATCCACGAGGTCTGGCCGGACGTCGCGGTCGTGCTCTCGTCCGAAGTGAACCCGAGCAACCGCGAGTATCGCCGCTGGGTCTCGGCCGCGATGGACGCCTCGCTCCGCAAGCTCATCTCGAGCTACGCGAACGACCTCAATGGCCGCCTGAACGACGCGGGCTTCGTCGGCAAAGTCGGCATGCTCAATGCCGCCGGCGGCGTCATGAGCACGAACGAGATTGTGAACCGCCCGCTGTACTCCGTCGATTCCGGCCCATCCATGGCACCGGTCGCCGGCCGCAAATACGCGGAGGAAGCTCTCGACGAACAGAACGCCGTCGTGCTCGACATGGGCGGCACGACGTTCGATGTCAGCTGCGTCATCAATGACGAAATCTCCGTCTCGAAAGAAGCCATCATCGGCGACGAA